>JAAFHR010000151.1 GCA_013298455.1 Betaproteobacteria bacterium
GTGCTTTCCATGCGAGTATTTTAGTTCGGGTGTCTCAGCAGTTTCAGGGAGCAGACGATGCGAGCTTTTTTGTTGTTTAGTGCGGTGTTGTGTGTTGCTGCAAACGTGAATGCGCAGCCCTCTCACGCAGCTGGTGGCGACGCAAAAAGCGCCGACCCGAAAGCAGCGATGAGCGCACTTGCCTCTAAGATGACGCCCGCCGTGATTGATCGAGCGCTCACCAGTTTGGTGAAGCTCAAAACCATCGCTGCGCCCAACGCCCGCAGCAACGCCACGCTCGGCAACGAGCGAGAAGGCAACGGCATCCTGCTCGCGCCGCGCTTGGTGCTCACCATCGGCTACCTAATCATGGAAGCCGACGAGGTCGAAATCACTGACCATAAAGGCCGCAAATTGCCCGGCAAAGTCGCGGGTTTTGATTCACAAACGGGCTTTGGTTTGGTGCGGCTTTTAGCGCCTGCTCAGGGCGAAGCGATGAGTTTGGGCGATGCCAAAGCGCTCAAGGAAAACGACCCAGTTCTCGCGCTCGGTGCACACGGCAACATGGCACCTGCGTTCGTCACCTCAAAACGCGAGTTCAGCGGCGGTTGGGAATATTTGCTCGATGAAGCGATTTTCACCTTCCCGCCGATTGCCGATTGGGGAGGTGCTGCGTTGATCGAACCCAGCGGCAAACTGGTGGGCGTGGGTTCGCTCTATGTCCGAGATGCTGCAGGCAACGGCAGCGGCATGCCGGGCAATATGTTCGTGCCCATCGATATTTTGAAACCCATTCTCGATGAGCTCGTGGCCGATGGAAAGCGCCGCGGTGCATCACGCCCGTGGCTCGGCATCACCACGTTTGAGGACGAGGATGGTGTGAACGTTGGACGTTTGTCCAAACAAGGCCCGGGGGATTTAGCAGGCGTTGAGCGCGGAGACATCATCACGGCGGTGGGCGACACCTCGGTGCGAACGCTGGCGGAGTTTTACCGCGCGGCTTGGGCGCTTGGCAATGCGGGCGTTTCGGTGCCGCTCACCATCAAGCGCGGACGCAATGATTTAACGGTGACACTAAAGAGCGTGGACCGAGCCTCGCAATTTGCGGCGAAAACCTCTCACTAGTCGCCCCGCCGAGCGAAGGCGTCTATTACTTCGCCGACCACTCACCCGCCGTACCGATTGCTTTGGCTGCGTCGTTGTTAAGCCATGCTTTTGCGTCGGCGTTGCTGCGCAAATAGGCGTCTAAAAACTTCAGAGTCAGCGCTTTGGTTTGAGTTTGGATCAACGTGGCGGTGTCGGGATCGGTGCTCTTTTCTCGATATCCGATGGCGCGAGCGATGCGCTCACTGTCGCTCACAGCGCCGCCGCCAAACACGATGTGATCACCGTTTTCAAACACGATGCGGTATTTGTCGCCCGGTGGCTGTGCATCGAAGAGCGCTGCGCGTTTGTCGGGGTTCGCGCCATTGCCGATCACGTCGCCGTCGAGTGTGCCGGTGATCGTGAGAAACGGTTTCGTCATCGAGCCATAGCGTTCGGGCCACGATTTTTTGAGGCCTTGCACCTGCGGGCTAAAGGCGATGAATGCCGCAATCCGAGGCTCGGCGAGCGATTTGATGGGCCCCGGAAAGCGAGTGTCGGCGAGCGCCATCACTGTGCCCGCACCAAACGAATGCCCGGTCATCGCGATCCGCTTCATGTCAATGCGGGCGAGTGCCACATCGCTTGCTTGGCGGCGCAGGATCTCATCGAGCACGAAGCGAACATCATCGACCCGACCGAGCAGTTGCTCCGCCGTTGCACCGCGCTTGAGCTGTGTGAGCGGCGGTCCGTCGCCCGCTTTCACAATCGATTGATCGCTGCCCGGATGCTGCAAATGAATGACGAAATAGCCGTTTTTCGACCAATGCTCGCCCCAGGCCGCACCGCCCTCCCGCGAACCGCCCAGGCCGTGCGAAAAGATCACCAGCGGCACTTTGTCTGCGCCGTCGGGAATTCGCAATTTGAGCGGCAAGCTTCGCTCGCGAGCGCTGTCTTTCCAATCGACGTCGAGCACCGTTGGCGCAGCGCCGGCAAGGTTCATCATCGCTAAGCCCAAACCCAGCGCGAATGAGCAAAAAAGAGCAATTCGTTTCATCAGGGAAATGTAGCGCCGCGCCGCGCAAACGTCTGAATGGGGATGCAACCAAACGTAACGTAAAGACGCTGAAATGTTGGTTATTAACAGCTTTTCAATGTAAGCATTGTGCATATTGGGCTACAACGCATTTAAGTTATTTTTCGAATAATTGTTCTGTTATCACGTACGCCAATATCTGTGGCGCTTTTAATTAAAAAGCTGAATATCTTCATTCCCCATGCTTGAAACAGGGGAAATGCCCCACAGATAGCCTTGAGACCCAGTTTCTATTTGTGTTGTAGCCATGCCAGACGAACAAAATACGCCGACCCCTGAATTGCCCGCCGACGACGCCAGCGCCGCGCTCGCAGCCGATGCCATTGCTGCCGCCAATGCCGCCGCCGAGCTCACGATTGAGGAAAAACTTGCCGCCGCTGAAAACGAGATCGCGCAGCTCAAAGATCAGCATCTGCGCGCGCTCGCCGAGCAAGAGAACATTCGAAAACGCAATCAGCAAGAAATCGCCAACGCCCGCGAATACGCCGCTCGAGATTTCGCGTTTTCGATGCTCTCCGTCAAAGACACGCTGGAAATGGTCTTGAAAGACGAGCAAAGCACGACCGAACAAATCAAGATGGGCGTGGACATGACTTTGAAGAATTTGGTCACCGCCTTCGAGCGCGCCAAAGTCAAAGAAGTCAAAGCCGAAAAAGCCAAGTTCGACCCGAATTTTCATCAAGCGATGAGCCAAATCGAATCTGAAGAGCCTGCTGGAACGGTGCTTCAGGTGTTCCAAAAGGGTTACCAGATGGGCGAACGGGTTTTGCGCCCGGCAATGGTTGCGGTTGCGAAGGCTGCTGCTCCCTCGGAGAAGGACGTCGGCCCCGCTGGGGCCTAGGACGACGGTGCTACGCACCTAGGACGACGCGGCTTCGCCGCTAGGACGCGATGTCATCTATCCGCATCGCTTCGCTTGCTTTTCTAAGGACTTCCCTTTTCCATGACCACTGACGAAAAACAGCATCGTTCGCATCGTGATTTTCCTGTTTGGAAAGCGGCGATGTTGTTGGCTGAAACGGTCTATGAAATCAGCGCAAAGTTTCCTGCCGATGAGCGCTTTGGTTTAACGGCGCAGATTCGTCGTTCGGCGGTATCGATTCCGTCGAATATTGCAGAGGGCGCGGGGCGCTCAAGCAGCGGCGAATTGGGTCACTTTTTGGGCATCGCGTTGGGCTCCGCCGCCGAATTAGAAACGCAGCTCGAATTGGCAGATCGACTGAATTTCACGGACGATACGGAAGAGGCTTTCGAGCAGCTTGAAGATGTTCGGAAACAACTCATTTTGTTTAGAAGGTCGTTAAAAAGTTAGGTCGATCCGACGGCGTGATCTTCGGCGGGAATGACGAACGCGGCGCAAACAAGGCTCCGACATCGCGTCCTAGCGAGCGAATGCGAGCGTCGTCCTAGGTGCGTAGCACCGTCGTCCTAGGCCCCAGAGGGGCCGACGTCCTTGAATTTCACTTAATCGCAACCAAGTTACACAACAAATAACTTCCTCAAGAGGAGCATCACATGAGCAAAATCATCGGCATCGACCTTGGCACGACCAATAGCTGCGTTGCAGTCATTGAAGGCGGCCAACCCAAAGTCATCGAAAACTCCGAGGGCGCGCGCACCACGCCGTCCATCGTTGCCTACATGGAAGACGGCGAGATCACCGTCGGCGCACCTGCAAAGCGCCAAGCCGTGACCAATCCAAAGAACACGATCTACGCAGTGAAGCGCTTGATTGGTCGCCGCTTCGAAGAAAAAGAAGTGCAAAAAGACATTAGCTTGATGCCCTACGCGATTGTCAAAAACGACAACGGCGACGCTTGGGTTGAAGTGCGCGGTAAGAAAATTTCGCCGCCTGCGGTGTCTGCTGAAACGCTTCGCAAGATGAAGAAAACGGCTGAGGATTATTTGGGTCACGAAGTTACCGAGGCCGTGATTACCGTGCCTGCGTACTTCAACGATTCGCAGCGTCAAGCCACCAAAGATGCGGGCCGCATCGCCGGTCTGGATGTCAAGCGCATCATCAACGAGCCGACGGCTGCAGCGCTCGCCTTCGGTATCGACAAGGTCAAAAAGGACGGCAAGTTTGTTGTGTATGACCTCGGCGGTGGTACGTTTGACGTATCGATCATCGAGATCGCAGACGTTGACGGCGAAAAACAATTCGAAGTGCTCGCCACCAACGGCGACACCTTCCTCGGCGGCGAAGATTTCGATCAGCTGCTCGTCGATTATTTGTGCGAAGAATTCAAGAAGCAAAGCGGCATCGATCTCACCAAAGATCCGATTGCGCTGCAACGGATCAAGGCAGCTGCTGAGCGCGCCAAGATCGAGCTCTCGTCGAGCCAGCAATCGGAAATCAACGAACCCTACATCGCGATGGATGCGACCGGCCCCAAGCATTTGGCGCTCAAGGTCACTCGTGCGAAACTGGAAGCGCTCGTTGAAGGCCTCATCAACAAAACCATCGAACCTTGCCGCGTCGCGTTGAAAGATGCGGGCTTGTCGATTGGCCAAATCGACGACGTGATTTTGGTCGGCGGCCAAACCCGCATGCCCAAAGTGATCGAAGCCGTGAAAGCGTTCTTCGGCAAAGAACCACGGAAAGACGTCAACCCTGATGAAGCAGTGGCCGTGGGCGCTGCGATTCAAGGCTCCGTGCTCTCCGGTGATCGTAAAGACGTGTTGCTCTTGGACGTGTCACCACTCTCGCTCGGTATCGAAACTTTGGGCGGTGTGTGCACCAAACTCATCAAGAAAAACACCACGATTCCTACCAAGGCATCGCAAGTGTTTTCAACGGCGGACGACAATCAATCGGCCGTCACGATTCATGTGTTGCAAGGCGAGCGCGAAGTGGCGTCGGGCAATAAGAGCCTCGGTCAATTTAACCTCGAAGGCATCCCGCCCGCCGCACGCGGTACGCCGCAAATCGAAGTGCAGTTTGACATCGACGCCAACGGCATCTTGCACGTCAGCGCCAAAGACAAAGGCACCGGCAAAGAAAACAAAATCACCATCAAAGCTAATTCGGGTTTGAGCGAGGACGAAATTCAGCGCATGGTGAACGACGCCAAAGCCAACGAAGCCGAAGACAAAAAGCGCCTCGAAACGGTTCAATCCAGAAACAATTTAGACACGCTCGCCCACAGCGTGAAAAAGAGTTTGGGCGAATACGGCGACAAGATCGAAGCCGATGAAAAGACCAAGATCGAAGCCGCGTTGAAAGACGTCGAAGAGCTCCTCAAAGATCAAAACGCCACGAAAGAAGCGCTCGATGCGAAGATGGAAAGCCTCTCCAGCGTCTCGCAAAAACTAGGCGAAAAAATGTACGCCGCCGCGCAGGCGGAGCAGGCTGCAGCAGGCGCTTCGGCCGAGGCCGCAGGCGCAGAAGCCAAATCAGCCGGCGGCAAACCGGGTGATGATGCGAAGGTTGTCGATGCGGATTTCACTGAGGTGAAAGACGATAAGAAGAAGGCTTAATCGACGTAATTTCGGGCTCCTGCGGGGGCCCGAGTCTTTTGGGGGGGGGCACTACAGTGACGATTGATAACAACACACAGCCGAACGACTTTGATAGACCCAAAGTGATTCGCGCGGTGACAGCGTTTCTTTTGCAACCACGTAGATTCGCAAAGTTGGCCAGCGAACATGATTTCGCTCGGGCTCACAAGTCCGCCGACTATCCAGAACACTGGAGGTCACAGGCTGACGTTCGAGCCGGAGAGCTCGAAGAGAGAGCAAGGGGTGCGGCGGCTGAACTGCGCCGATCCTTTTGGGTTCACGGCTTTATGATCGGGTTCGCACTTTTCTCCGCGTTCCTAGGGGCGAAAGGAGGGCAATGGCTGGTCGGAAACATGCCCTCGTGGCTGAACCTCCTCTTGCAGGCAGTGGGAGCCGCTCTTCTGTTGTGGGCGACGCTTTGGCAGTTAGATCCGCAGAAAAAGACTCAATTGGGTATGTCGATGGTCGAACGAACCCACGGATGGTTGTTTCGTACGATGTACATGCTCGCAACGTTCCTGCTTTTCTTGGCGTACTTCTGGCCAGTTGGTGGATAGCTCGTAGGGCGGGACGCTCGCGGTCCCGCCTTGTGGTGCCGCCGAAGGCACTTCAATCATGTCGCCCACTCTGCCAACGCATTCGGCAGAACCGCAAGCGTTCTGCCCTACTTCTAAACGTTTGTTACACAATGCGACCTATATGAAACGATTCGCCTCACTCCTCCTCGCCCTCGTCGTCACTTCGGCCAACGCCGCCAGCACGACGACGCCCGCGATTCTCAATCACACGTTGAATCCACTGCTCCCCGGCAAGCCCATTGCGTTATCGCAATATGCAGGTAAGGCGGTGTTGGTGGTGAACGTGGCGAGTCGGTGTGGATTCACGCCGCAATACGCGGGGTTGGAGACGCTCCACAAGCGTTATGAATCGAAGGGTTTGGTGGTGTTCGGCATTCCGGCCAATGATTTTGGCGCGCAGGAATTGGCATCCAACAAAGACATCGCGGAGTTTTGCCAAAAGAACTACGGCGTGAGCTTTCCGATGTTTGAAAAGCTGGATGCACCGCTTCCCAAACAGCCGCTGCACGCTGCGCTCATCAAAGCCACGGGTCAAGCGCCGCAATGGAATTTCCACAAATACTTGATTGATCGCGCCGGGAACGTGAAGAGTTTTTCAAGTAATGTGGAGCCGCTCTCACCTGCGTTGATCGCGGCGGTTGAAGCGGCACTGGCGAAAAAGCCATAGTTGGATTCGCGACGCCGCTCGGAAAGACGCCATGTTGCACCACATCGAAATCTACGTCAGCGATCTTGAGAAATCGATTGCCTTTTGGACGCCGTTTATGAAGCACCTAGGCTACGAGGCAGATCGCTGGTCGGGTGGGATGAACTACGAGAAGGCGGGTGAGGGCTACTTTTGCTTTTTGCCGGCACCTGCTGAGCATTTAGCTGCGGGCTATCACCGCAAACGTATCGGTTTGAATCACTTGGCGTTTCGGGGCAATTCGCGTTCGCACGTTGATGAACTTGCGGCCTGGGTAAAGGCCAGCGGCTTCACGACATTGTATGAGGACAAGTATCCTTTCGCCAGTGGGCCCAACTATTACGCGCTTTATTGCGAAGACCCAGATCGGATTAAGGTCGAGGTTGTAGCGCCGCAGTAGTTCGCTCAGCGAATGCCCGGACGCGCTCGCGCTTCGCCGGGCTAAAATTTGCTCCACGGTCAACAGTTCACCGAGGCGCTCCCAGCGATTCAACTTGAATCGTTTGCTAAACCTGCCATCGTGTTTTCATTCACGGTTTGATTTTCCGCACTGACGCATTCGAA
>JAAFHR010000152.1 GCA_013298455.1 Betaproteobacteria bacterium
GCTTCAACATCGTCGACACACACCACCATCAGCTTGGCTTGTCCCGTTTTCGCAGCGCGCAGCAGATCGAGCTTGGTTGCGTCACCATAGTAAATTTTGTTACCAAATTTGCGCACGGAATCAACATGATCTGAAGCTGCGTCAAGCGCAGTGAATTTGATGTTTCGCGCATTCAAAATACGCCCCACAATTTGTCCAACGCGACCGAAACCAGCGATCACTACGGGCGTTGCTGGATCATCAATCCGATCAAACGGCGCAGCTTCAACACTGCGATTGAGCCACGGCAAAACGAGTTTGTCGTGCACGATCCACACGAGCGGCGCGGCCGCCATGGTGATCGCCACCGCTAGCGTCAAGAGCTCGGCTTCATCGGTGCTGAGCAGCTTTGCGCCTTGCGCTGCGGTAAAGAGCACGAACGCAAACTCGCCGCCGACCGCCAGCGCCAACGCCTGTGGCCGAGCAATCGCGCCCTTCGCGCCGGTGGCAAATCGACGAAACATATAAAACGAAATCGCTTTGATCGCGAACGCACCTGCTGCAATTGAAAGCACGGTGAGTGGCTTCGCGGCGAGCAATTGCAAATTCACACTCATGCCAACCGCCATGAAAAACAGGCCAAGCAGAAGCGTCTCGAACGGTTCAATGCTCGCCTCTAGCTCGTGGCGAAATTGGCTTTCAGCAAGCAGTACGCCGGCTAGAAAAGCGCCCAAGGTTGCTGGCAGACCGACTGCGCCCATCAGCCACGCCAAGCCAACGGTTGTGAGCAGCGCTGCCGCCGTAAAAATGTCGCGCGAACCGAAACGCGACACATACTTAAACATCAACGACAAGGCCGGTTTGCCAAGCCCGATCACGGCCACGATGGCAACCAACGCAGGCCAGCCCGGTGGCTTCACGCTGCCCGACGCCGCGCCCAAAATCGCCACGATCGCCAGAATCGGAATCACGCTCAAATCCTGAAACAACAACACCGCAAACGACTCGCGACCGTACTGCGTATCGAGCTCACCACGCTCCGCTAAAAACGGCAGTAAAAACGCCGTTGAGGTCATTGCGAGCGCAATGCCAACGAGCGCTGCTGCCGTGATCGACAAACCCGCGAGCCACGCCGCGAAGGTCAGCACCGCGCCACAACCAATGACCTGCATTGCGCCCAGTCCAAACACCGATTTTCGAAGCGCCCACAGCCGCTCGCGCTGCAATTCCAAACCGATGACAAACATCAAGAGCGTTACACCGAGTTCAGCGGTGTGCAATATCGCCTCGGGCTCATGCACCACACCGATCACCGACGGCCCAATCAGCACGCCCGCCACCAAATAGCCCAGCACCGAGCCCACGCCAAGCCGCTTGAAGAGCGGCACCAAAATGACCGCTGCTGCGAGGAGCGATGCGTAAACCGCTAACGAGTTCATGGTGCGGCTTTCGGTTTGGTGTGAAGTTGTTTGATCGCGGATTCGGTATCACCGCGTGCCAACATCGGCCAGACGGCGAGCGCCCGTTCAATCGCGATTTCAATGGCGGTTTGCTCGTCACGTTTGGCGCGCTCCAAGACCCAATCAGCAACGGGTTTGTGTGGATTCACTGAATCGCGCGGATGACCGATGCCGATCCGCAAACGCCAGTAGTTGCCCGTGCCGAGCTTGGCTTGGATGTCTCGGAGCCCGTTGTGCCCCGCATGCCCGCCGCCGAATTTCAATTTGATGTCGCCCGCGTCCAAATCGAGCTCATCATGCGCCACCAAAATCGCTTCGGGTGCGATCTCGAAAAACTTCGCTACTGCCGCGACGCTGTTGCCAGAGAGATTCATAAACGTCTGCGGCTGCAGCGCACGAATGTCGTTAGCCAATCCCACACCCCGCGCAATCAAGCCGTGAAATTTTTTCTCTGAACTCAGCGAACCGCCGATTTCATGCGCGATGTCCTCAGCAAACCAAAATCCCGCGTTGTGGCGCGTGTGCTCATACTCAGCGCCGGGGTTGCCGAGGCCGACGACCAGTTTGATGGGTGAGTTGGCGAGTTGCGTCATGCGGTCGGTTGACTTAGCGTTAGCAGGGTAGCGCGCACCGACATCTCGGTTTCGTTCAATTCACAATTCATGGGTCAAGTTTAGTGGCTTCATCGATGAGCCATCGAGTGACCGATGGTGAACGTAAACTCGTTTCGTGCGGCAGACGTGGTGTCGGCTGTGTGGGTGAGCTCGCATAACTTTGCGCTTTCATCGTTGATTCGCAGCAGCGTTGACGCACGAGTGCCGTAGGTTGCGCGCGCGCCGTCATCTGGAGCGTAGCGAATGAAGATCGAACTAAGCGCTCGCTCCATGGGCAGAGGAATTCCGGTGGACGGCAGCAGGTCGTTAGCGGCGCGTGTTGAGTCAGCAAGGAGCTGCAGTAGCGCGGTGTCGGCAAGCTCATCCGGCTTGTCTAAGGTCGCTGCGAAGCCCGTTTTGAGCCGCAGGAGTTTCGGCCATGGTGTGTCGAGTGTGGCGTTGGAGAGTGCGTAGTCGCCTGCTGGTAGTGCGCGCGGCACGGCTTCGCCCGAGTTCAAAAACCACAGCGAGCGCGCTGCTCCGCGCTTCGGTAGCAGGCCGCAAATCAAGTTAAACCCTTGAAACTTTGCCACCGATGGCAGCAGTGCGCTCAGGTAATCATGGGGTGATGCTGTGCTCTCTAAAAATTCCCGAACCAGTCCACCCCGCGACGGTGGATCAACGCGCCGTAACGACGGATCTCGAATGTTGGTGAGCATCGCGAATCGCCCGGAGCGCGTTATGCCGAGCCACGTTCCGTTGTTTCGCAAATCCTTTCCCGCAAGGATGTGATCGCCCGGCCACCAATGCATCGCCTGCGTCGGGCGCTCGAAAAATTCGTCGCGATTGGACGCCAAGATGAGTGGTTCGTCGGAGTCAGGAGCCCAGCGAAAAACGGCGATGCACATAGCTAGATTGTGCAGCAGGCAGCGTTAAGCGCACGCGCGAACCTTGCTCAATAACGTTCATTGAAGCGATTTGTAGGCGCGGACCTGACCGCGCTAGTCGCCGGTTTCTCATCATTTCACCAAGCGACGCCAGGGCGTCGCCTACATCGCCGCGACGCCAGATCGTCGCGTACCTCAAGGCACGCCAGGTCGTCGTCTATATCAACGACCGCCCCGTCATCTCACTCGGCTGCGCCACACCCATCATCTTCAAGAGTGTCGGCGCGATGTCTCGCAGTGCGCCGCCTTCACGAATCGTCACAGCATCCGTGCCCACGTAAACGACGGGGACTTTGTCCGTGGTGTGCTGCGTGTGCGCCTGCTGCGCGTTGGGGTCAAACATCTGTTCGCAGTTGCCATGATCTGCCGTGATGATGAGCGCAGTGCCAGTCGCGCGCGCAGCGGCGACGACGCGGGTGAGCGCGGCGTCGAGCGCTTCGACGGCTTTGATCGCTGCTTGCAAATCGCCCGTGTGGCCGACCATATCGCCATTGGCGTAGTTGCAGACCATCGCGCCGTACTGCCCGCTTTCAATGGCGGCCACCAATTTGTCGGTGACTTCGGGCGCGCTCATTTCGGGTTGCAAATCGTAGGTGGCAACCTTGGGCGAGGGCACCAACACACGATCTTCACCATCAAACGGTTGCTCGCGTCCGCCTGAAAAAAAGTACGTTACATGGGCATACTTCTCCGTCTCGGCGATTCGGAGTTGCTTCATACCGGCAGCGGAAACGACCTCGCCAAAACTCTGCGCAATCACATCGTTTCGATACGCCGTTGGCAAATGCGAATACGCATCGCCGTAGTGCGACAAACACACAAACATCGCGAGTTTCGGCAGCGTGCGAGCGAAGCCTGTAAACGCCGGGTCGGTCAATGCTGTGGTCAATTCGCGCGCACGATCCGCTCGGAAATTCATGAAGACAACGACGTCGCCGTCTGCAATGGCCTTGCCGCCGTTAACAAGCGTCGCCGCAACGAATTCATCGTTTTCATTGCGGGCGTAAGCGGCGTTGAGCGCGTCCATCGCCGTTGCGGCTGAGTGCGCTGCCTGGGCCGCTGCAACGGCGCGATACGCCGATTCAACGCGCTCCCATCGCTTGTCGCGATCCATCGCGTAGAAACGCCCGGTGACTGTGGCAATCACCGCCCCTGTTTCGCGGCACACAGCCTGCATCGCTTCGATGTTTGCTGCAGCGCTTTTTGGCGGCGTGTCACGTCCGTCCAAAAACGCATGGATCGCAATGGATTTCACGCCGCTCGCAGCCGCGAGCCGCGCCATTTCGTGAATGTGCCGTTCGTGCGAATGCACGCCGCCTGTGGAAAGCAAACCCAAAATGTGCAGCGTTTTGCCGGATTTCGCTGCGGTTTGTGCCGCGCCCAAGAGCGCTGCGTTGGTTCGAAATTCACCCGTTTCGATGGCGTGATCGACTTTTGTTAAGTCTTGGTAGACGATTCGCCCCGCGCCCAAATTCAAATGCCCGACCTCGGAATTGCCAAATTGCCCCTTCGGCAAACCGACAAACTGCTCTGAAGCATCGATCAAGCCATGCGGGCAATCGCGCCACAAGCCGCTCCAGGTGGGCGTCTTGGCCAAAGTGATCGCGTTATCCGGCGCGGCGGCACGGTAGCCAAACCCATCCAAAATGATGAGCGCAACAGGCCGAATCGCGGCGTTGGGAGCACTAGGGAAAGTCATAAACGGATCAATCAAGGCGAACAGCCTAAAATTCTAGGCTTCGTAGCGATTTGTGGGTGAGCGCGGTCAATCTGTGACACCGATGAACTGCTGAATAACGAAAAGCAACGCCAACTCGGCGCCGCTTTGCGTCATTCGTCCTTCGTCTCCTCGTCCTGTTTTTATCAATGCAATTCCTCGCCAACAATTGGATGCTCGTCCTGATCATGTTTATGTCAGGTGCGATGCTGCTCTTTCCGCTCATTCAACGTCGCTCATCGGGCATGTCCGAGGTGGGCAATGTTCGGATGACCCATTTGATGAATCGCGAAGACGCAGCGGTTTTAGACATTCGCGAAGCGCGCGATGTGGGCGGTTCGAAGGTAATCGGTGCGGTGCACATTCCGTTTTCGCAGCTCAAGGATCGTGTGGGCGAAATTAAAGCCGACAAAGCCAAACCGATCATCGTCTACGACGCCCGAGGCCAACGCTCCATGATGGCCGCTGGTGCCTTGAAAACGGCCGGTTTCACCCAACTCTACAACTTGAACGGCGGATTCAAAGCCTGGTCCGAAGCGGGCCTGCCCGTCGAAAAACTCTGAGGATTTGATTGTGGCCACTGTCACCATGTATTCCACCGGCGTTTGCCCCTATTGCGTGCAAGCCGAGCGCTTGCTGAAAAGCAAAGGCGTGACCACGATTGAAAAAATCCGCGTTGATTTGCAACCAGAACTTCGCGACGCGATGATCGCCAAGACCGGCCGCCGCACCGTGCCGCAAATCTACATTGGCGAAACGCACGTGGGCGGCTTCGATGACCTCTCTGCGCTTGACCGTGCGGGTGGGCTTGATAAGCTGCTCGCGGCTTAGCGGAACCAACCTGAGTTTCGGCCGAATTTTTAGACGCAGATTTCCGCAGATTTAGCACGAATTTGCGCAGATTTTCCTAGACGGAGCCAACGTGGAATGCGTCCGAAAAATCGACAGAATCTGCGGCAATCCGCGCCAAAAATCTGCGCAAATCTGCGTCAAAAAAGCGTCTGTTTTACCCCTCCACCGCTTTACGTCTTCAACCCTCTAAAATGCTGGGTTGAACCTTATTTGTTACCCGAAAGACCATCATGGCCGACGCGCCCGCACAACAAGCTCAAGACCAGAACGCTCCCGTTTTTTCCATCGAAAAAATCTATCTGAAAGACCTCTCGGTTGAAAATCCCAATGCGCCGCAAAGCTACCTGTGGCGCGAAGCCCCCACGGTTGAAATCGGTCTGGAGCAAGAAGTCTCATCGATCGAAGACGGCTTTCACAATGTGAATTTGAAGCTCACGGTTACCGCCACCATCGCCGACAAAACGATGTTCTTGGTCGAGGCCGCGATGTCGGGCATTTTCCAAATTCGCAATGTGCCCGAGCAAGAGCTGCAGCCGCTCTTGGGCGTGCATTGCCCCAACATCATTTTCCCGTACGGTCGCGAAGTGATTTCGGATGCGGTGAATCGAATGGGTTACCCAGCGATTTACTTGCAGCCGATCAATTTCGAAGCGATTTATCAAGCGCGGATTCAAGCCCAGCTTGAGCAAGCCGCCGCAACGAAACAGTAGTCGTTGACTCGTTTGAACACGCCGCAAAAAATCGCCCTCTCCGCGCTCTCACTGGGCGCGGCGATGGTCGCGTTGCCTGCGGCGGCTGAGTTCAAACAAACGCTTGACGCCGCAACGATTGGCTTCGAAGCGCCGTCGAATCGAGCCACACGCCAGTTCATCTATTCGCGCGGCACACCGCTTGAAATCGTTGTTTCGATTGAAGGTTGGTTTAAGGTGCGAGATGCGCAGGGCGCTCTCGTTTGGATTGAGCGGCGCGCGTTGACGGATCGCACGCAAGTGCAAGTCGGCGCGCAGCCCGCTGATGTGCACGCGGCCCCCGATGCGGTGTCGCCCATCGTCTTTCGCGCTGACAGTGGCGTATTGCTGCAACTCGTTGCGCCGCCGAGCGCTGCAACAGGTTTGTACGCGCAAGTGCGCCATCGCGACGGCACCACGGGCTTCGTTCGCGTTGACACCGTTTTCGGTTTGTAGCCGCCGCTACACTCAGCGCACTCGTTTCATCGGAGCGCTCGAATGAAAATTGCAGTGTTGGGCAGCGGCGCGTGGGGCACCGCGCTTGCATCTCGTTTGGCTGCCAATCCCGAACACGATGTGCTGCTCTGGGGCCGCAACGCTTCGCTCATGGCGCAAATCAGCGCCAAGCAACGAAACGAGCTGTACCTCCCCGGCATCGATCTGTCGAAGCGTTTGCGAGCAACCGCGCAGATGACAGACGCCGTTGATGGCCGCGAGCTCATCATTCTCGGCGGGCCGGTCGCTGCCACCCGCGAGCTGATCGACCAAATTCCGCGCTCGTCAAAAGCGACCCTTCTATCGTTGTCAAAAGGCTTCCTCGCCAACGATACCGACGCAAAGCGCACACAGCTTTTGCCCGAAGTCATGCAAGCCGCCACCCATGGCGCGGGCATTGCGGCGGCCACAGGCATGCTCTCAGGCCCCAGTTTCGCCGGAGAAACGGCGCGCGGTTTGCCGCTCGCTTTTGTCTGCGCGCTGCCCGACTTGGATCAAGCGCAGCACCTCGCCAATGCGCTCAAAGACCCGGCGATGCGCATTTACGCCAGCAACGATTTGATCGGTGTGGCGGTGTGCGGCGCGGTCAAAAACGTGTTCGCGATTGCTGCGGGCATCTCTGACGGCTTCGCCCTCGGTGCCAACGCCCGTGCGGCTTTGGTGACACGGGGTCTCGCTGAACTACGTCGCTTGGTTGCGG
>JAAFHR010000155.1 GCA_013298455.1 Betaproteobacteria bacterium
TGCTGTGCATCGGTACAGCTGCGCGCGCCGCGTGGCTGTCACTCACATATCGAGCGATGTGCGGCGCGTAGTTACCGCCGATGGCGGAACTGGGCGAGTATTCTCTTTCTCGGTCGGCGAGAATGCTGGCTTTTGTGCTCATGGATAACGCGTGGGAAGCGATGTTTTCACGAGGCGTAGTTTATGCGTGAACGTCGCGAAAATATTGGCGTTTTTCACGCTGTTTGCCTGTCAAGTGGGCTAAAAATACAAAATACTCACCAAATATTGCATTGAATATGCTCAATGAGTTCATCTGAAATGCCGACCGAAAACTCACGCAAAGTCACCGCCGTTGTGGGCGCGAAAAAACGAGTGGCAATTGTCGGTGGCGGCGCGATTGGCGCGGCCTTGCTCGACGCACTCCGAGCTAGCAACTCGGTCGACGTGACGCATCTCGTGGTGCGCCTCGCTCAGGTCGATGCAGCGCAGCGGCTTTGCAACGAGCTCTCATTGAAAACACAAATCGTCTCATCGCTCTCGAGCGCCGCGTATGCCACCATCGATTTGTTGATCGAGTGCGCGGGTCATACAGCGATTCGCGAGCATGTGGTCCCAGCGCTCTCCTGCGGCGTGCCGTGTGTCATCGCATCGGTCGGCGCGCTGCATGACGACACGCTTTTCGATGCGCTGCAGGCCAGTGCTAGCTTGGGAAACACCCGCGCAACCCTCGTGCCGGGCGCTATTGCAGCCATTGACGCGCTGGCCGCTGCGCACCTTGGCGGCTTGAGCTCCGTCGTTTATGAGGGGCGCAAACCGCCCATGAGCTGGTCGGGCACGGAAGCCGACGCACATCTCGCATTGCAGACGATCACCGGAGAGCGCATTGTGTTCGAGGGCTCGGCGCGTGAAGCCGTGCGGCGCTTTCCAAAAAACGCAAACGTCGCCGCCACCATCGCGATTGCGGGCATCGGTTTCGACGCAACCCGCGTTCGGTTAATTGCTGATCCAAAGGTCACGCGAAACGTGCATTGCCTCAGGGCCGAGGGCGCCTTTGGCGCCTTCGAGATGACCATCGAAAACCATGCCTTAGAGAGCAATCCAAAAACGTCAGCGTTAACCGTACTGAGCCTGCTGCGCGCGATCAATAACGCGACGCAGCCGGTGGTGATCTAGCGATTCGTAAGCCTTGCGTGCCACGCCGCCCAGTCGCGCCCCGGATGCACTTCGCCACAGTTTGGGCACACCCGCGCCGAGGCGTCTGCGTCGTAAAACGCCGCGAATATTTTCGGTAGATCAGTCACGATGTTTTTCAATTGCAACTCATAGCGCGCCACTCGCGTGCTGCAGTGAGCGCAGTACCACTCAAACGCATCGACCTCGCCCTCGGGGCGAGCGCGTTCAATCACAGTGCAAAGGCTCCCCGCCTCTGGGCGCTGCGGAGAATGCCGCACATGGGCCGGCAGTAAAAACACATCGCCCTCTCGAAGATCAATTCGCTCAATCTTGCCGCGATCCAGCACTAGCAAATGCGCATTGCCTTTGAACTGATGAAAGTACTCCTCATACGGATCATCATGAAAATCGGTGCGCTGATTCGGGCCGCCGACCACCGTACAAATCAAATCGGAATTGGGCCAAATCTGCTGATTGCCCACCGGGGGCTTAAATTTTTCTGCGTTGCGATCGAGCCAGCTTTGCAGGCGAATGGGCGGGCTGTAATGGGTCGGTGAGAGTTCACTCATGATCGAAAGAGTCGCTTCCATAGTCGTTGCCACCACGTCGTTTTCGAGGGGGGATCGTTTGAGACGTTTCGTGCGAATGTAGCGAAAAATTCTGCGGCTAGTTTTTTGGCAGTCGCTTGGGTCAAACGGGCGCCGAGCTGCGCGAGCCGACCGCTGAGTTGCGTTGTGGCGCTCCAATCAATCTGCGTGCTTGTGGGCGTGCCGCTGAGTGCCACGCTCGCCACACCGCCGCCCCGTCCGAGCGCACCGGCGTCGCCCTCGAATTCGATGCGGCAAGCAATCGGCGGATGCGCGTCAAACAGCCGAATGCGCGATTGAAATGTCGCCGAGATCGGGCCTAGCCCAACCTTGATGTGCGCCACGTAGCGGCTGCTGTCAACGACCTCCATGGAATCACAACCTGGGATGCATCGCCTCAACATCACCGGATCGAGCAGGGCACGCCACACTGTGTCAAGCGGTGCAGCAATGAGGTGACGGCCGCCAATAGCAGGACGAGCGACAGCGTTCGCGGGCACGTTTGCAGTCTTGGCGGACGGCAGGTTACGCGTTGGGAGCGGGGTTGTAGCCTCGCCCAAGATCGCTGCGACTGCACGACGCGTCAGCACTCGCGACAGATGAATTCGATACGCCGCGCTGGCGTGCAAATCGGTCGTTGCGTCGAGTTCACTCGTTGAAATATCGTTGAGCGCGTGTTGGCTGAAAGTAACGTCGAGCGAAGCCTCAGCACCCCGCCAACGCACCACGCCATGGCCAAGCCCAGTGATCGCAACGCGTGAGCCCTCTACCGTTCGCGCCACGACCACACCCACCAGTGCGAAGCGAGACGCGGGCTGCTCGAACTTGATGTAGTGCGCCGCTCTCGGTTTTGCAAACCGAACGGCGCGAATGATTTCACCTTGACGCAGCGCGGTGGTGTAGACCGACACAAAGAAGTCCGCCGCTTCGATGTCACGTTCGGTTGTTACGATCGTTGCGTTCAACGCGAGCACCGCCGTTGGCCAGCACGCCGCCGGATCATTGTGTGCGAGCGAACCACCGAGGGTGCCACGATGGCGTACTTGCTGATCCGCAATGCCACCCGCGAGCTCTGACAGCATGGGACAAAATGCCTGAACTGCCTCAGAGGTCGCGACTTGATGATGGGTGGCCATCGCGCCGATCACCAATTGATTGGCTTCAATCACAATGCGTTGAAGCTCAGGTAGCGATTGCAAATCAACAAGATGCGACGCCTCGACCATGCCCAGCTTCATCGCGGCGATCAGGCTCTGGCCACCCGCCAAGACGCGGCACTGCGGATCGCATCGCAAGGCCAGAGCTGCCGCGTCTAAGCCAGTCGCTCGGCCATAGTTCATCGGCGGCGCATCTGTTGCAAGCCATCGACGATGGCGTTGACAATGCCCTCGTAGCCCGTGCAGCGACACAAGTTTCCGGCTAGCGCGTGTCGCACGGCATCAGGCGTTGCCGCTACGCCCTCATCGGCCATCGCCACAGCACGCATGATCATGCCTGGCGTGCAGTAACCGCACTGCAGCGCGTGATGCTGCGAGAAGCAGATTTGCATCGGGTGCAGCGAGGCGGGCGAAGCCAATCCCTCAATCGTCATGATCGGCTCGGCTGGCGAAACTTGCGCCGCCAACAGATTGCACGATTTCGCTGCCTTACCGTCGATCAACACGGTACACGCACCACACTGCGCTGTGTCGCAGCCTTGGTTGGTGCCCTTGAGCGCGCAGTGATTGCGAATCGCGTCGATGAGTAACAGCGTCGCACTTGCCTCGAAGTGAAACGTTTCGCCGTTGATCGTTAACTCATGCTGCATGCCGGAAGCGCTAGTGTAGTGTTGCGGAATTGATGCGACTAATAAAAACGACGGATTTTTCGTCGAATCTAGGCGCAAAGCGCAGCAATAGCTGGCTATTGCGAGCATTTGCAACGACGAGTCGGCGGAAAAGACGCGTTTTTATGTCGCATCAAGAACGCAACACTACACTAGGCCTTCAACCCACAGGATGCAAAAGCGTCCGCCGTAGCGCGTTTTTCCTCGGCGGTTAATTGCAAGAGCGGCCGCCGCACGATGCCGCCCGTTTGCCCCAAAAGCGTTTGCCAATACTTGGCATGTGCTTGCGGTTTGCCCTTCGGTTTTGAATGCTTGAACGCGTCACGCACTGCATTCAAACTGTCTCTCACAACGCGAGCTTCGACATGCTTTCCGGCAAAGGCGAGCGCAGTGTATTCATTGATCCGTTGATCGTTTTTCGATTGCAGCAAATACGGCGGCACAGAGCACAAATAGAGCTGCCAGTTGAGATCGATGATGTTGTCGAGCCATTCCTCTTCGCTCGCTGTGCTCACCAAAATTTTGTCGCCCGCGAGTTCAGTGAGCTCGGCGTACAGTGCGCGATCTACGCTGTATTTGATCGCTACGATATTGGGTAGCTCAGCAATGCGGGCACAGAGCTCGGGGCTCATCACGTAGCCGCAATCCGGGTGGTTCCAGAGGGCAATGCCAATCTCAGTTTGCTCGGCGATGTAGCGGTAATACTCGTAGACCGTTTCATCGGTGTGTGCGCCGAAATGCAGTACCGGCGAATGAACCACGATGTAATCCGCGCCGATGTTTTGCGAATGCTTCGCCAGATCGAGCACCACATCCAAATTGGTGTCGGAGCATGATGTGATCACCCCCGCTGGCGTTCCCGCTGTTTCTTCAACGGCAATCTCCATCAAGCGCTTACGCTCGGCAATGCTCATTGAAAAGAACTCAGCTTGTTTACCGCCCACGAAAAAACCACTGAGTTTCAGGTCATGCGTCCAGTGCTTCAAATTCGCGCGAAAGCCCGCTTCATCAAACGAAAAATCATCATGAAACGGTGTGAGGGTAGCGGCCCAAATGCCGCGAAAGTGTTGGCGGGAATAGGCTTTAGCGTCTTGTTTTTGATACTTCATGGCGGAGTTACTTTCGGGGTTTGCAGCACTCGCCAGAGTGTCTCTGAGGTGAGCGGAAAAGTGAGCGTGCTGGTTTCAAAATCTGTGAGCGCATCACAGGCGGCGTTCAGAATGGCGGCGGGTACACCGATGCAGCCTGCCTCGCCCACGCCTTTAGCGCCGAGGGTGTTGGCGTTGGTGGGCTCGTGGATCGAAATGATTTCGACGGGTGGCATGTCGGTGGCGCGGGGGATCGCGTAGTCCATCAATGAGCCCGTTTCGAGCTGACCTGTCGCGTCGTAGCGAATCGCCTCCATCATGGCTTGTCCGAGCCCTTGCGCCAAGCCACCGAGCAGTTGGCCTTTGGCGAGCATCGGTGAAATGATGCGACCTGCATCGTCAGCCCACACAATGCGCTCAATCGTTGCGACGCCGGTATCGGCGTCGATACTGAGCGCTGCAATGACCGCGCCGTAACTCCACGCCTCCATGCGGGCGGTGTATTTGACGTTGGCGATGATTGGGTAGCTTGCGCCCGCCGCCAACGCGGCTTTCACGTGCAGCGCAGCTTCGCGGATGGCGCTGCCGCCAATGGCCATACTGCGGCTGGCGAGCGCCCCGATGCCATCTGGCGCGAACGCGGTGTCGCCGTGAACGACCGTGATCCGCGAAGCGTCAATACCCAGCACTTCGGCCGCGATGAGCGCAAACGAGGTTTCATGGCCTTGCCCTTGTGCGGACGAGCCGCTCGCCACCTCGACCTGTCCGTTGTCAAGGAGTGTCACTCGCGCCGACTCCCAACCTTGTCCGCAAGGCTCGACGTAACACGCCACGCCGATCCCCACCAGTCCGCCCGCGCCTCGCCGTGTGGCTTGATCGACGCGCGCCGCCGCATACCCAAACGCTTCACAAGCTGCACTCAAAGCGAGCGGGTAATCACCCGCATCCAGCGTTTCGCCGGTCGGTGTTTTGAACGGCATTTCATCGCGGCGAATCAAGTTTTTTTGACGCAGGGCGACCGGATCAATCCGCGCTTGCCGAGCTGCATCGTCGATCAACCGCTCCATCAAAAGCGCAGCCTCGGGTCGACCGGCACCTCGGTAAATGTTGGTGGCAGCTTCGTGGGTGAACTTCGCAGCGCCCGTGATCTTGACGTGGGGCACTCGATACGGGCCGGGCAAAATTCGCACCGCATTTCGAAGCGGTACGGCTGCGCTAAACGGTAGCCACGCGCCCAGCGGGAAATCGAAATCGGCCTCAAGCCCAACAAATTCGCCGCTTGCGTTGATACTCAATGCGCCGGAAAACGCAGCGCCGCGCCCCTGCGTGGCTGACAAAAATTCTTCGCTTCGAGTGGATGTCCACTGCACGCTCGCTTGCAACGCCCGAGCAGCGAACGCCAAAACGAAGTCTTCGGGATAGAGCGACGCCTTTGCCCCGAACGCACCGCCCACGTCGGGGGCGATCACCCGAACCTTGGCCACGTCTATCGTCAGCACCTCGGCCAGCATGTCTCGGGCGCGAGCCACGGCCTGTGTGCCCGTCCAAAACGTGAGTGATTGGTCATCCGCGTTCCAACGCGCAACGCTGGCCCGAGGCTCCATGCTCATCGCTTGCACCCGAGGCTGGCGGTGGGTGATGCTCACCGTGAGGTCAGCTTTTTGGGGCGTGCCGCTGTGATGACGAACCTCAAAATGGGGCGATTCCGGTTCATCTGCTTTTGGCGAGTAGCGCACTTGCACCGCGTCGGCAGCCTGCTGCGCCAAGGCTACATCCGACGCCACCACCAACACAATCGGCTCGCCCACGTAGCGAACTTCATCACCCGCCAAGAACGGCGAAACGTGCGCGGTCAATTCGGGGAGCAGCGGATTGGGTTTGGGAAGCCGCAGCGCGCCCAAGTCGGCGGCGGAAACAATTTGCACCACGCCGGGCATTTGCTTCGCGGCCCATAGGTCGACATCGATCAGTGCGCTCGCCACACTGGACCGAACGAACACGCCAAAGCGCATGCCCGGCAGCGCGAGATTGTGCACAAACCGCCCTTGGCCGGTGATAAGTCTGGCGTCTTCTGTGCGAAAGAGGCGTTGCATGCGGTGAGTTTATTCGCTCGCTGGATCGGTGGCCGCATCGAGGCTCGCTGCGCGACCGTTCGGTGCATTAAGATGCTTGGCAGTGGACTTGGAAAGACTAAGTTATGTCAGAACTTATCGACAACACGGATTTGGCGATTCTTCGCGCGCTGCAAAGCGATGCCCGGCTCACTTCGGCCGAATTGGGTTCGAAGTTGTCGATTTCGCAATCCCCGGCTTGGCGGCGGCAAAAGCGGCTCGAACAAAGCGGCGTGATCGAGGGCTATCGTGCGGTATTGAGCCGCAAGAAACTGGGGCTGTCGGTGCTGGCCATGGTGCAGATCGGTATGGATCGGCATGACGATGCCTCTGCGCGGGCCTTTGAGAAAGCGGTGAGCGAGGTGCCGCAGGTCGTTTTGTGTCACGGCATGAGCGGCCCGGAAGACTTTTTACTGCTGGTCGTCGCTCGCGATTTGGATGATTTTTCCAACACGCTGCTCGGGCGGCTTCGCAGCCTGCCAGGTGTGAAATCCATCCGAACCAGTTTCTCGCTCAAAGCCATCAAGGACGACGTGGCCATTCGCTTGAGCTTGTAGAGACCTCTGCACAACTCAAAATTCCGTCATTCCCGCGAAGGCGGGAATCCATCGTCGATGAAGAGTAATCTTCTAAGTGATTGATTTTGCTCAATTCACCATGGATTCCCTGAATTCACGAAACAAG
>JAAFHR010000157.1 GCA_013298455.1 Betaproteobacteria bacterium
CGCAACCAATGCAACGGTAGCGATCTTTGTCAACGAACGCGAGTTCCCACAAGTGCTCTGCCTCAATGAATTCGTTCGTTGTAATATCGAGCGCACTGTCCATTCGCAGTCCTCAAGAAAAATAGACGGCCACCCGGTCGGTCGTCCACGTCGGCACGCCGGTTCCGAAGAAGTCTTTGTCCTCCGTCCACACCGGACAGCCCAGCGTCATCGCACAAGCGAGCACTGGCCAATCATCGGCGTCACGAGCGGCAATGCGTTGCAAAGCCTGCTGTTGCATTCCTAGGTAGAGTTCAGCGTCAATAGGCTGCACAATGCGCTCCATTTGATCGAGCACGGCCATCGCTGCCGCAGCGTCAACGCCGCGCTTCTTGAGCAGCGCGGGTAGGTACTTTCTTGCCTCGCCATAGGCCACATCGGGTGCGAAGAACTTGACGCTATCCGTGTTCTCCAGAATCAGTTCACGAACCCGTTTGCCCAACACCGCGCGAATCAAGATATTGGCATCAAGTACGAGCGCCTTACCGCTCATGCCGCTTTCGCCTTGGCGGTCAACTTTGGCTTTTTGTCGTTGGTGTTAGCACTTGCCTTTCTGCGGGCAGTTTTGAAATCGGCCATGACGGATTCAACGTCTATGCCCTGTGCCTCCAACAGCCTGTCGAGCGTCTTACTGGCTTTCTTTAACGCGGCAATGTCCGCCTCCACTTGTCCCTGTGTGGGGATGAAGTAACCCACGGTCTGCCCGTGTCGTGTGACCGCAACGGGCGTGTTGGAGGCGATGTATTCAGCCATATCAGCGCGAAACTCGCGGATGCCTACTCGGGTCGTTTCCATGCGCACTACCTTCAGTTGTGAATCTGTGTGTACACATTTTACAGCGCCACAAGTTTAGGCGCAACCCGCTAGTCACAACGTTGCGTCGTGTAGGCACCGAGCGTGCCTGCTTTTCAATCCCAGCTATCGGGGTCAAGGCACTTCGCGGCGCGATACTCCGCCACGAGTTTGCGAACGCGAGGCAATAGCTCGCTGGGGATACGGAGCACTTTGCTGTTTCGGCCATTGCGTTTTTGCGATGCCTCGGCGGGCGACGGTTTTACGGTTATTTTCGGTAACTCTGTGCGTTTGCTGGTAACCGTGACGACGGTGGCGCGGTTACCGCTAAGTGCGGCGGTGTTGATCGCGTTCTGCATAAATGACTCGATTCCAGTGTTGTGGCTGATACCAAGTAAATTAGTGTGCAGTCGGTGTGAACTTCATCTTTGAACACGCACAAAAAAGGCGGGGAGCGCCCGCCTTGAAATCGCTTGCTTAGCCTATGCCTTACCTTCACGCAAACGAAACCCCACAAACAAATTGTGCGATCTACGGCGTGCAGCCACAAAGCCCTTTGAAACCAGTTGCGCCCTGAACTTCGCAGCCGACAGTGCCGCGCGCAAATGCCCATCGCAGTAAGCCTTGTAGTTCTCGTGTGCGATACCCGCCTGAGTGGTGTACTTGTGCGTCACCTCGGCATCCACTAACCCGTCCTCATCGAGCGGTGCCTCTTCGCAGCACGCCTTGAGCCATGCGGCCACCGAGTCCATGCGTAGGCGATGGGTGGCCTCCGCACGCTCAACCGCCGGACAGCCACCCAATCCTTCGCTGGCGTACAGGCGCGCGCCCTTGAGCATCCAATTCAAAATGCCGGAACGCTCCTTGAGTAATTTCTCCTCAAGTTGCTTGTCGTCGTTTTGCTTCAAAAAGCTCGCGGCGAAGGGCAACAGGCGAAGGCGACGCCACATCGGTTCGTCGTTGGCGTCAATCTCCATCAACTGGTTGGTCGAGAGCCACAACTTGCCTTCGGGCTTAAATGAGAACTCTTCACCATAGGTAGCGCGTCCCACCAATTCATCGCCCCCAGCAAATTGCTTCACGAACGCCTTGTCCAAGCCGCGATCCTCTTTGGTTTCGGTGCAAATCACATGACGTGCGCCGTGCAGTCGCGCGATCGCAGGCGACGGTGCGTTGGGGTTGTCGCCGTAGGCATTAGTTAAAAGCGACGGTTTGACGGAAATGCCGTAGTCTCCGGCAATGTCTTTGGTCACCCGCATAAACGTGCCTTTGCCATTAGCGCCCGTACCATAGGGCACAAAGAACACCTGCTCGCGCGCATGACCGTACAGCGTATAGCCGATGCTGCGTTGAAGATACCGGGCAAACGGCAGATCGTTTTGGGTAATCGACTTGAGGAAGGCGATCCATGTCGGACATTTAGCGTTGGCGTCGAATTCCGCATTCATCTGACGGCGCAGCCAATCGGTGGGTTTTGCAGCACGGAACGCGCCCGTATCCAGATCAATCACCCCGTTTTTGACCGCCAGCAGATTCGGAGCCAAATCGAATTCGCGGTCGGTAACCTGCATGATGGGGAACAACTGCGCATGCTGGGTGATCGCCGAGTAGTGAGCACGAGTACGAAAGCGAGCTAGACTTTTCTTTTGCTCGTCGGGTACGGTGGCGTAGAGGCCATCAATCATCTCGCGCACGCGCATCAGCGGCGCTTGATCGTCACGACGCCATACGACGCCGTTGAAGCGATACCAAACACGCTCTTCGTGGTTATAACGAAGTTCTTGCGCGAACGTTACGGCAAATTGTTCTGCTAACGTCGCTTCACTGTACTCGGAAGCGGATGAGGCGGCGGTATCCCCATTACTTGCCTGCTTTGCCATCCAGAACAACGTAGCGACGGTCACGCCGTCTGTGCGGTACTTGAAACCGTTCCACGTCAGACGTTGAGCATGCTCGTCATAGTTGTCGCGCGTGGTCGTCCGTGACCAACGATCCCACAACACAAAGCCTCGCTCGCCTGAGTTCCAACTGTGCAACGCCGTACCGACGCGAAACCACTCGTAATAATTATCGGACGAGATACGTTTCAGCGCGGCTTTTATATCGCCGCGAGTGGGTGTCGAATCGGTGTTTGGCCGTTCGCTCACCGACGACTGCTTTTTCGTGACGCTCTCATCTTCACCAACCGTTTCGGTCTCGCGTTTGGACGCATCAGCGTTGTCTTTCTCTGTCTTTGTATCGTCGGCCTCACGTTCGGTTTCGACTTTGAGCTTCACGCGTTTCGTCAACTCGGCGATGGTTACAGACTGCGCGGCTTCGTCAACGTGTACGACGTTCACCAGATAAGGTGGCGTGTATTTGTGATTTAAGGTGCCGGGAACACGCATCGCACGTGCCGGATCGCAAATGTTGGCATCACCACCCGACCGCTCAGCCAGTGCCTTCTGAATGCCACGAAACTGATCGACGGTGCAGTCCGCAACACGCCAATACGCGTGAAACCGACCCGGCGATGATTCGACGATCAAGTGCGGCTGAATAGGTAGCGATAACAACGTCGCGAACAAATCATCGCGCGACATTTTTTCGGTAGGCTCGTCAATGTCGACCCACACCGCGTGAACTTTGGCCACTGCATCGTTGCGGCGACGACCGCCGTCAATACGGTTGATCGCCATCGACACGTTCAGACCGCGCGCGTTGGCAGTCACCAGTTGTGCGGCAATCTCAGCGCTCCAATTGCCGACGATGGTCTCGCCATCACCATTACCCTTCGCGGATGAGAACGTCTGAAACAGTGCGGTGCGCTTGCCGTGAAAGAAACGTTTGAAATGGCGCATGGCACTGCGATCAATCTCGGGCAGTGCTTCGGGCTTTTGCTTCGTCTCTGGTTTCGTCGTCTTTCGCTTCGCGGCTTTTGTGGTCAACGGGGGAGATGATGTCGAAGATGATGACCATGACGATGACAACGCCGTGGACAGTGATGATGTGCGAGCGTCACGGCGATAGGGGTGTTCTTTACTGTCTTTATCATCTTTAGTCTTGATGGTCTTTGCGGCTTTGTTAGCCTTTGCGGGCTGGTGAGCGTTAAGTGTTTTGCGGTTTTTCTTTGTGTTGCGGGCACGTGCGTTCGTGCTGCGTAATGTGATCTTTTTCATAGTGGTTCCTGTAATTGGCGAATAGTTCAATGGTGTGAATGTTTCAAATGCTTCAAATAGATCAAAGCGGGAAACCGTGGAACGGGTCATTGCCTGCTGCTGTTGCGACGATGACGCTGCGAATGTTTCGCTGGGCTTGTCGTCAATGGGCGGTTTCCCAAAAAAAGAAAAGAAGGAGGTCACTTGACGACGTGAACGGTCATGGCGTTTTTTGAGAGCGGTTGATGTTTCTGTCGCTACCGTGACCGTGGAGACGTTTCTTGCGTGGAAGCAGTGGAAGTGATTCTGCGAATCGCGATCACTGACAAAACGCATTAGTAGTCTTTAGTGGTCAATAGATAAGAAAGAAACGCTTCCACTGCTTCCACTCGGTGAGAAAGACCACCGTTTTTCAGCCTTTTCGCCGCTTTCCGCCGTCCTTCTTCTCTTCTTCTCGGGGAAACGCGCGTTTTCTCGCAGCCGATCAACGCGGCTTGCCGTACTCACCGTAACCACCGTATTCAAAGTATTTACAGTGTTCCCGGCATTTACGGCATCGACCGTGTTGACCATTTGCGATGCCCTAGCTATTTCGCGACTGGCGGCGTATATCCCACCGGCCATTCGTTCCATTCACGACCGTCAAGCAAGCGACCGTTGGCCGATTTGCCCGCGCGTTTAACGCCATCCGCGCCCCACTGCCCCCATTGCTTGAAGTGAAACGGTACGTTCTGCGCTTGGCAATGTTCCAGAACGCGGTTGACCCACGCTGGTTGCATTGCACGTGCGCCATGACCGCTTTCGCCGCCTGCAACGACCCAATGAATGTCACGGAGATCGAGTTCGCCGAGGTCTTCGAGTAACGGTTCAATCGACAACCAACGCACCTTCGCGTTCACCGTGCGCAGCACGTCAATGCGCGGCACACCGTACTTACGATCTTCGACCGACACACCGATCCAAGCGTTGTCTGGCACAGTGCGACACGCAAAGTATTCAGCCATGCGTTCAGCGCGTTTGGTCACCACTTGATACGTGTGCTGCGGCGTATCGGCGATCACATTCATCACGAGGTCGATATAAGCAAACGGCACATCCTCATGAAACATGTCGCTCATACTGTTGACAAAGATCAGTGACGGTTCACGAATCCCATACGGTTCCGAGAGCTTCTGCGGCTGCAACGTCAATGCGAACTGATTGGCGTACGGACGTTGAAAGTCGTCGAGTACAGCTTTGCGAATCGGAATGACTTTGAAGTGACGAGTGGCTTTGCGGGTTTGGACGATGTTTTCTGAATGACTCATTGCTGCGCTCCTTGATTTGTAATGGCGGCGTCCAGCTTGGCGCGCGCTTTCTTGGCACGACCTTCGTGCGCCTTTTTCCAGCGTCCGGCCAGCGTTTCGGCGTAGCAGTTCATGCAGCCGGGGCTGACGCGGTTGCAGCCGGTGACGGGATTCCACGTCACCTGCGTCCATTCGATAGAAGATTGTTGCGACATGATGTGCTCCTTACGCTGCTGCGCGCGCCGTAGCCGCTGATGGTTTAACGAAAGGCGTCACTTGTCCAATGACGAACAGGCGTGCGCCAGAGTCAGGCTCAACTACCTCGAATGACTGCTCATCGGTGCCGGACACGCGGTAGCCGGGCGTCATGTCCGTCAGCAGCTTGAGCGAGCGCACGTTGCCGCGATGGTCGGTTTGTCGCGACAACTCGAAAATCGCGCCCTTGAGCAAATACCGCTGACCGGCGATCCGCAAGCGAAAGCTGCCGTCACCGTGACGACCGCAATACTCGATGTGCGGCGGCGCGGGTGTGGGTTCGACAATCGGCAAAACGGCGCTTGCGGGGCTAGCAGTATCGGTTTTCGGTTCGGCATCGGCCCGCAAGACCAACGTGCGTTTTTTATTGACGGCGATTGAGGTGGCAAAGCTATTCATTTTGCGACTCCCTGTTTGACCTGCGCATCACGAGCGCCGATCAAGCCGTCGATGTAGTCGTCAATTTCTGACTCAACCCACGCTACGCCGCGCAAGCCAGTTTTCACGGGGCGAGGGAATTTGCCGCAGGCCATCTTTTCATAGATGGCCGTCGTACCCTCAGATGTTTTTAACTTCACCGCGTTGATGCGCAGCAGTCGTTTACTTCGATTCATTTTTTCCTCACAAATAATTACGTTGAAACCGGTCTTGCGCAAAACCAGTAGTAACTATCGGTGAGGAATTGACTGAACTGCGTCGCTTACGAATGTTCTAGACGCTCTAAGAAAAATGCCGCACTACTCTTCATAGTGCGGCATTCGTTTTTCTTAAAACGGTGCTGTTGTTTTCACAACAGCGAGGGCGATTACGCAATCGTTTGAGCCGGTTTTCTCAATCGTTCAGTGTTTGCGTTTGCACGAATGAGTTCTTGCTTTTTTTAAATGCTGTCCGCGCAGTGTTAAGCAGCAACTTCACGTTGCTGGGACGAAACCCACGTTCTTCTGTTGCGTAACTACCTATAGCATGGATCATCAGATCGCCAACCAGACTGGTGTTCAGGTTTTTCTTTTCGCCCATGATGAAGTGACGTGTCTTCTCTTTCTTGTCTTGATACTCACTGCGAGGTAGTCCGGCGAGTACCTTCTTTTGGTCTATCAAGACTCGTTCAAACACATCTAGCAATGATCCAAGAAAAATGACACGACTGTCATCTAGTAATTTTTCGTCGAACACGTGGGTTGGGTCAGGCGGACTTTGCATCAGTAGCGGTTTCGAGTGCTCATCAGTTTGCTCATCCAGCGTAAGCTCGCGCCATCCGATTTCTCGGGAGAAGTTAATGAAACCGTCCCAACCGACGTATTTTTCGCTGACCTTTCCGCCTTGCAGTTGATGCTCTACTTTGGTCAAGTGCTGGTGGTGGTCGTATCGCTTTGTTAGCACACGCCTTCTACGAAGATACTCGTTGTAATCGCCCCCATTCGTCTCTTTGAGCGCATCTTTGTTTTCTTTTGTTGGCTCGTAGTTCAGTGAGAGCATCGCCGCTTGCCAAAGCCTAACAAAACCACTGTCTCTCCAGTGTTGCCAGTTCGCTTTTTCTAGCTTGGCTGTCTTTTGCTGCGCGCCCTTAGCGCCCGTACGCTTCTTGTAGGCAGTGATTGATTTCTTTACGCCAGCCTTATTCGTTTTTTTGGATGTGGGCTTGGCAACAGCAGCAGACACCTTGGCCATTTTCTTGGCGGGTGATCGTGGGGCCGGTCGCTTGATTGGTGCTTTTGTTGACCCTTTAGTTGATCTTTTTTCAGCGGTAACCATAGTCAATGGGCGTCTTGCAATGAAGGTAGTGGGCGAGATTGTGTCAGTTCAGCTTGTACTTTTTCAAGTCACCCGATTTAAGCGTGCGGTACAGAGTTTCTAGCGCAGCGAGTTTTTGC
>JAAFHR010000156.1 GCA_013298455.1 Betaproteobacteria bacterium
TGCGCTGTCGGCATGGGTGATGTAGGGCGCTTTTTGACCCACGGCATCAGCGACGCCTTTGAGCAAGTTGTCCACATCTGCCGTGGTGTGCGTTTCACCGAACGTGACACCGACTGCGCTCCAATCCGCATAGTGGCGCAGATTCATTTTGGCATCGCGCGCATGGGCGATCACGCCCCAATGCTGCTCGGTTTTGAAGGTGACGGTGTCGAAGAAATGCTCCGCCGACGGCGCGATGCGCATTTCGCGCAAGCCCGCTGCGAAACGTGTTGCCAAGCCATGCACTCGCTCGGCAATCGCCTTCAAACCTTTCGGGCCGTGATAGACGGCGTACATCGATGCGATCACTGCGAGCAGTACCTGCGCAGTGCAGATGTTACTGGTGGCTTTTTCGCGGCGAATGTGTTGTTCGCGGGTTTGCAGCGTTAAGCGATACGCAGGTTTACCGTGTGAATCGATGGTCACGCCAGCCAAACGACCGGGCATGTTGCGTTTGTAGGCATCACGCGTGGCCATGTACGCCGCGTGTGGGCCGCCAAATCCCATCGGCACGCCGAAGCGCTGCGTGGTGCCGATCACAATGTCAGCGCCCCATTCGCCGGGGGCTTTCAAAAGCATGAGCGCTAGCGGATCGGCGGCGCAGATGAAGAGCGCGCCTTTGGCATGCGCCGCCTCGGCATACGGCGCCATGTCGTGAATTTGGCCGCTGGTGGACGGATATTGCGCGAGCACCGCGAAGTAATCCGATTGCTCGATCAGCTGTGGCACGAAGCCCACTTTCACCTCGATACCGAGCGGCTCCGCGCGGGTTTTGACGCATTCAATCGTTTGCGGATGGCAGTCGCCAGCAACGATGAAAATATTGCTCGATGATTTGGCTTGGCGCTGCGCGAGCGTCATGGCTTCAGCGGCGGCAGTGCCCTCGTCCAAGAGTGACGCGTTAGCGATGTCCATGCCCGACAGGTCACACACCATCGTTTGGAAATTCAAAATCGCTTCCAAGCGGCCTTGCGAAATTTCGGGCTGATACGGCGTGTAGGCGGTGTACCAAGCGGGATTTTCAAGGATGTTTCGCAGGATCACTGTGGGGGTGACCGTGCCCACATAGCCTTGTCCGATGAAGCTTTTAAACACCTGATTTTTATTGGCGATGGCGCGGAGTTCGGCGAGCGCTTCTACTTCAGAAATGCCAGCGGGCAAGTTGAGCGGCGTCGATGCCACGATGTTTTGCGGCACCACTTTCGAGAGCAAATCTTCAACGGAAGTCGCGCCCACGGCAGCGAGCATTTCCATTTGTTCTTCACGATTGGGGCCAATGTGGCGGGCGATGAAATCAGACATAACGATACTTCTCAAAGAAAAATGAATGAATGCTGCTGAATAGGGTTGCGCTCAAGATGGCTTATAGCTTATGAGCGCAATGCCAGATAAACAAAGGGCAATACCGCCTATTTTGTAAATATTGAATGATTCGCTATGTGCCATGTAGCCCACAACGCACGTGGCCATGGTGACGATAGCTGCTGTTAAAACGAATGTGCTCGATAGCTCACCGCCAGCACGATACGCCAGCAAAAAACCAATCTCGATCAACACAATACTCAGCGCCACCGCGATCACCGCCCAGCCCACTTTGCCGAGCTCCACCGAGAGCTTTTCGGTGAGCGGATAAAACGCCAACAGCGGCAACGTGATGACTGCTGCGCCGAGATAAAACACCAGCAAAGCAACGACGGGATTCGTGCCCGAGGGCACGGCCTTTTGCGCGACGTGGTAGAGCACTTGTCCCGATACCGCCACCGCCATCGCGATCAGTAGTGAAGTTTTCATAGCCGCTAGCCAATCGCTTTTCGGTATTGCAGAAAGCCAGAGCGCTCCGCGACTTTGTTGTAGAGCACCATCGCTTCAGCGTTGGTTTCGTGGGTCATCCAGTAGACCTTGGGCGAGCCTTCGAGCGCAGCGGCGGCGTACACCGCTTCGATCAATGCGCGACCCACGCCACGACCTCGCGCCTCGGGCGTGGTGAATAAATCCTGCAAATAGCAATTCGGACCGACCGACCAGCAGCTGCGATGAAAGATGTAGTGAGTGATACCCATAAGCTTTTCACCGTCAAACGCACCGAGCGCCCGCATCGGCTCATTCGCATCGTGAAAGCGCTGCCACGTTGTTGCGGTCACCTCATCAGTAAGCTTCGTTTTGTAGAACGTCAAATAGCCCTGCCACAGCGGCAACCAAGCTTCGTAATCCGAGGGTTCAAGGTGGCGAACGAGGTAGGTCATAAAGAGTTCTTTCATTTTCCGTTCGCCCCGAGCTTGTCGAAGGGTCGGTGGCAAACCACCAAGGCTTCGACAAGCTCAGCCCGAACGGTTACGGACTTGTAGGCGCGGACCGGGCCGCGCGAGACAGTGGTAAGCGCGGCCAGGTCCGCGCCTACAGAGCGCGCGCCACGGCGCGCTCAACCAATCAACTTTTGGTAAGCCGCCGCATCATGCAACGCCGCCACTTGCGAGGCATTCGCCACTTTGATTTTGAAGAACCAACCCGCGCCTTCGGGGTCGGTGTTGACGAGTGATGGATCATCCACCACGGCTTGATTGACTTCAATGACTTCGCCATCCACCGGCGATTTCACCTCGGCTGCAGCCTTCACCGATTCGATGATCGATGCGTCTTCTTTGGCCTTCAGCGTGCGGCCAATTTTCGGCTGCTCAACAAACACCAAGTCGCCCAATTTATCTTGCGCAAATGAGGTAATGCCGACGGTGCCAATGTCGCCGTCGAGTTTGATGTATTCGTGGTCGTCGGTATATCTCGTGCTCATGGTTTTTCTTTCAGAAAAAAGGACGAAAGACGGAGGACGAATGACGCAAAGCGATGCAGATTTTTTCGCGTCATTCGTGTCGTTCTTTCAATCCGTTAGTTAACTTTCAATGGGTTGACTGAGTCGATTGGGGCGTACGGAGGTTGTCGTCATTCGTCATTCGTCTCTCGTCCTTGCCTTTAAGTCTTTCGTCCTAACGCGCTAGCGCTTGTAACGATGCGGCGCGAAAGGCATCGCCACCACGCTCACAGGCGTTGGCGTTCCACGAAGCAGCGCATTCATTGTGGTGCCCACCGCGCTCTGCGCGGCATCAACATAGGCCATGATGACCGGGCCGTTGACCGATGGGCCGAAACCACCGCTGGTGACCACGCCGATCTTTGCGCCGTTTGCATCGACCAATTCAACACCTTCACGAATCGGTGCGCGGCCTTCGGGTTTGAGTCCAACGCGTTTTCGTTTCACGCTGGCTGGATTGTCGAGTTGCGAGAGGATAGTTGCTGCGCCGGGAAAGCCACCCGCGCGCTCGCCGCCGGTTCGGCGTACTTTTTGCATCGCCCAGTTAAGTGATGCTTCAACGGGGGTGATGGTCGTGTCGAGATCATGCCCGTATAGACACAAACCGGCTTCGAGGCGCAATGAATCACGTGCGCCGAGGCCGATGGGTTGAACGTTGGGTGCAGCGAGCAACGCCTTTGCTAAGGCTTCACATTGCGCGGCTGGCACGCTGATTTCAAAACCGTCTTCGCCGGTGTAGCCAGAGCGAGTGACGAGGCATTCTGTGCCCGCGAGATTGAGTCGTGCGCCGCCCATAAAGCTGGCGGGCAGGACGAATGACGAAGGACGAATGACGTGAACGAGCGCAGCTTCCGCGCCTGGGCCTTGCAGCGCCAACAGCGCCAAATCGTCGCGAACTTTGACTTCGCAGCGATGGCCGATCTTCGCTTGCAGATGGGCGAAATCCTGAGCCTTGCAACCTGCATTCACGACGAGATGCAAATACTCGCCCGTGTTGTAGATCATCAAGTCGTCCATGATGCCGCCCGCATCATTGGTGAACAGAGCGTAGCGCTGCCTGCCTGCGGGCAAGCCGATCACATCAACGGGCACGAGCGTTTCAAGCGCAGCGGCGGCGTCGGCGCCGTGGAGCTCCACCTGTCCCATGTGCGACACATCAAACAATCCGGCATGAGCGCGAGTGTGCAAATGCTCCTTCATCACACCGAGCGGATATTGCACTGGCATTTCATAGCCAGCAAAGGGCACCATGCGAGCGCCAAGGCTCACATGCAAATCAAACAGTGGGGTTTTCGAGAGGATTTCAGACGTGGGTTCAGACATAGGGACGTGTTCTCGCAATGGAAATAAACGTCCCGGATCTGTCCCTTGTACCTGAGAGATTCACCCATGAAGCCATGGGCTTGCCCCTTCGGCGGAAGCTCTTGCGCTGTCAGAATGACCTCGCTGCCTCGCTCTCCAGATGGTTGCTCGCCGTGGTGGCGAGCGTTGCAGTCAGTATCTGAACCTGAGCGATCCTCCGGGGATTACGCCTACGGTAACGACATCGCGGGATGGCGTTTCTCCTGACTACCCGCAAATTCTACTATCGCCTTGGCGGGCCATTGGCGCTGTGTTTCGTTGCTCAGCGTAGGATGATGCGTGCTGTGGTGTCGAACTGACGGGCTGATCCGCGTGCCGAGGTTTTGTCTTTTGACGCAGATTTCGCAGATTTCGCAGATAAGGGCTGATTAGTTTCTGGCCTTTTCGTGGGGCAGCTGCGACCCATCTTGATTAATCTGCGTCAATCTGCGACGTCTGCGTAATCTGCGTCAAAAATTCTGCCGTCTTGCCCGCTTCAGTTCATCATCAAGCGGGTCGCCTTTTGAGCGCAATCACCTCCGTACAATCCATCCAGCTTTTCGCTTCAATCTATTTAGGACAAAACCATGACCATTTCCATGTACGCCGCTTCGGCACCCGTGTTTGATTTGCATCTCTCGATGATGCAGGGCTATTTGGCCAAAGGCGCGACCTACGCCGCTGACAAAAAAATCGACGAGACAGTGCTCACCCAAATGCGCTTGTATCCCGATATGTTTCCGTTGTCGCGCCAAGTACAAATTGCCTGCGATTTCGCGAAAGGTGCGTGCGCGCGTTTGGCGGGCGTTGACATCCCGAAGTACGAAGACACCGAAAAATCTTTCGCCGAGCTGCAAGCACGCTGCCAAAAAACCCGTGATTTCATCGCCACCTTGACTGCCGCACAAATCGACGGCAGCGAATCGAAAAAAATTACGCTCACCGTGGCAGGTAATCCAGTGGAAGTGTTTGGACAGCCCTACCTCCTCAATAAGGTTTATCCGAACTTTTTCTTCCACTCCACCACCGCCTACAACTTACTCCGACATGCGGGTGTCCCTGTAGGCAAACGCGATTTCGTCGGCTAAATTCGTGGGTGTGCGTTGAGTGATCTCGCCCCCATAAAAATTTAGGAGAGTCCGATGAAACTGGTAACAAAAATGTCCGCAGCGGCTTCGCTGCTCCTATGCGGTGCTGTATTTGCGCAATCCCCAGCCGGCCTGTGGAAAACGATTGACGACAGCACCGGCAAAGAGCGCTCAACGGTTCGAATCACCGAAACTGGCGGCGTATTCAGCGGAAAGATTGAGAAGCTCTTGGCGCCCGACGCCAAGCAAGACGCCAAATGCGATCAATGCACGGATGCCCGCAAAGACCAACCCATCATCGGCATGACGATCATCCGAAACGTGAAGAAAAACGACGATCAGTTCGACGGCGGCGACATCCTGGATCCCAATAACGGCAAGGTCTACAAAGTACGGATGAAGCTCAGCGATGGCGGCAAAAAGCTCGAAGTGCGCGGCTATGTGGGCACGCCAATGCTCGGGCGCTCACAAAACTGGGTGCGTGTCGAATAAGTTTTGGTAGCCCAACATAGCGCCTCAACGCCAATTTAATAACGGCCTTGAGGCGTTTTTTGTTGAATTTCGAAAACATCGTAGACTAGGCTGTACGCCAATAAAAAAGGCGTTTATCAAGAAATAGCCACTAAGCCAGTCGTGCCGTCTGCGAGCGACGCCGTGGCTCGCAGCCTAGGGAGACACTGCAAAACCCCCGCGCGCGTTGCATCCTCGGAATCGGGTGGCTCGAAACCGCAAAATTCTTCGCCGTGGCCCCAGCTACGACTCAGAAATTTTGCGTTTCCGATCCATCCCGACCCGAGGCGCACCGCATCACGGGGTTTTTGCAGTGTCTCCCTAGCTAAACTTGAGCCGAAATGACCTTCGACTCCCTCACCTTCGCGCTGTTTCTCGCGATTGTTTTCCCAATTTACGCGTTGACTCGCGGCTGGCCAGCAAGAAAAAACATCTTGCTCGTGGCAAGCTGCGTGTTCTACGGCTCATGGAATCCGATTTTTCTGCTGCTTCTCGGTTTCACCACGGTCTTCGATTGGTGGGCCGCGCTTCGCATTCATGCTGCGACGAGTGAGGCTGCGCGAAAGCGTTGGCTGACGGCTTCGGTCATCGCGAGTCTCGCGCTATTGAGCTATTTCAAATACGCGCAGTTTTTCACCAACACCGCGATTGAATGGGCTTCGTGGATCGGCATTCGCTACGCGCCAATCGATCTTGGCATCATCTTGCCGCTGGGCATTTCGTTCTACATTTTTGAATCGATTTCCTACATCGTTGACGTTTACAAAAAGCGCGTCGACCCTACGAAAAACTTGCGTGATTACGCGCTCTTCATGACGTTTTTCCCGCATCTCGTGGCGGGGCCGATCATGCGCTACAAGGATTTCAATTCACAGGTTGAAACGCCGCGTGTGGTAAGCGCTGACGCCGTGGCGCTCGGCGCTTACTTGATGATTGGCGGCTTGTTTCTGAAGATTGTTGGAGCCGATCATGTGTTTGCGCCGCTCGCGAATCAAGTGTTTGCGGCAGATTACGCAGCAGGATTTGTCGCAGCTTGGGCGGGCGCGTTTTCGTTTTCGATGCAAGTCTTTTGTGACTTCGCGGGATACTCACTGGCTGCGATTGGCATCGCGAAACTGTTTGGATTTCACCTGCCCGCCAACTTCGAGTCGCCCTTTGCGAGTGTGGGTATCGCCGAGCTCTGGACGCGCTGGCATATCTCTCTGTCGAACTGGCTGCGAGACTACGTGTTTAACCCGCTCGGTCATTACCGAAAAGGCCGTTGGCGCGGGTATCTAAACGTGATGATTACGTTCACCGCTTGCGGTTTTTGGCATGGTGCAGCGTGGCATTTTGTGGCGTGGGGCGCGATTCACGGCGCGATGCTCGTGATCGAGCGCATGCTGAAAGATTCGTTTATCGGCGCTTGGAAACTTTGGGATGCCAAATGGGTGCGGCCGCTCTTGGCGCTCTTCACTTTCGCGCTGTTTTCTCTGGCCGTCGTGTTCTTTCGAGCGCCGGATTTAGCCGTGGCATGGACGCGTGTGAAAGCGATGTTTGGCGCGATGCCGAGTAACGCTGTTTCGCTCGCGTGGAATGGCGACGCGAAAGTGTTTGTCGTCGGTCTGCTGATC
>JAAFHR010000158.1 GCA_013298455.1 Betaproteobacteria bacterium
TCGTCACGCCACCTCATAGCCATGAACGCCATCCACGTCACGCTTTTGTTCGCAGGTCTCTGTGCGTTGTTGCAATGTCTGCTCACGGCGTTGGTCATCGCTCGGCGCACTCAGAGCCGCGTGTCGCTCTTGGACGGCGGAGACGATTTACTTCGAAAGCGCATCCGCGCCCACGGCAATTTCACGGAGACTGTACCGCTGGCGCTCATCATGATGGCGCTCTTGGAGCAGGGCGGGCTCGCGCCGATTTTGCTGTGGATGTTAGGTGGTGCGCTGTTCGCTGGTCGATTGCTGCATGCGTGGGGCCTCATCAAAGGTCGCTCGCTCGCAGCACGTCAGAGCGGCATGATCCTCACCATCGCGGTGCTCAGTATCGGCGGAGTGCTGTGCCTTTGGTTGTTCTTTCGGTAATTCGCACTCGGCGATATAGCCAGGGAGACGCAGATTTAATCGACGCTGAGCAGCGCGCCGCGATTTGGGATGAAGCGCGAGCCGAAAAACGCAGCCATAGCGGGCTATGGCGAGTATTTTCGGCGAAGTCGATTCGCCCAAATCGAGGATGCGATGCTCGCGGCGATTGAATCTGCGTCTCCCCAAGATCAATCACTCAAGGAGGCATTTGCCATGGCAATCAAAGACGATTTCGAGAAGGCACAGGCCGACGTTAAAACGCTCAAAGAAAAACCCGACAACGCCACGCTGCTGGATTTGTACGCGCTCTACAAACAAGGCACTGAGGGCGATGCTACTGGCCGTCGCCCCGGCATCATGGATCCCGTCGGCCGCGCGAAGTTTGACGCGTGGGCGGCGAAAAAAGGCGCGAGCAACGATGACGCAATGGCGGGGTACGTCGCGTTGGTTAAGAAGTTGTTGGGCAAGTGAAACCTGTTCGAAAGCGCATGATCGCTGCGGCGTTTGCGCTGTTCGGAGCAACGTTGCCAGCGGCATCGGCGCTCGCATCGAGCGAGCCGCTGACCGTCGTGTACTGGTCGGCCAATGATTGTCGCTGGTGTACGTGGTGGGAGGGCACGATCATTGGCTCTGGCGGCGAAGCGAAATTCCTGAAGAGCCCTGAAGGCAAAGCAGTGCGCTACACGGTCGTTAAGAAGCCGAGATTGTCCGAGCCGCACGCCGAGGGTGATTTCAGCGTCGACCAAAAATGGCTCTGGCCACGCGTACGCGATCAAGTCGACGGAAAAATTCGCGGATACCCAAGCTTTAGCTTGTTTCAAGGCGATAAGCTGGTGGTCTATGCGCTCGGTGAAAAGGAATTTGCAACGAAGTTGATGCCAGCGGTCAAAGAAAAACTCGCTGCGAAGTAGCGAGCCGTGTTCCGACTCGGCAATCCGCGCAACCCGCGTGACTGAGCGCTCCGGTGCGCAGCCATCCCCCGCGCATCAGCGTTTCGGCACACTTATCGGCAATATCATCGCCTTCGCCGACATCACCTTTCGCAACCTGTGCGGGTAGTCAGTGATGATGCCGTTCACTCCCCATTCGATGAGCCGAGCCATATCGGCTGCTTCGTTAACGGTCCAAGGGATCACGCTCAGTCGCAATGCCTGTGCTTCTTTGACTTTGGCCTCGGTCAGATCGCGGGCGTTGGGCGACCAGACGCGGGCCTCAATGGCCGCGAGCAGTTTGGGTACGGAGCCGCCATGGTCATCCACGTCAAAGCCTGCAAGCCAGGGTGATTTTCCGGGTCGATCCGCTTGCACCGTGTCGCCTGCGGCTTGTTGTGAGGTCAAGTACACGGTTGTGATCTCGGGCGCTACCCGTTCGGCGATTCGGAGCGTTCGCCAATCAAACGATTGAAGGGTGGCGCGATCAGTGAGTTTAGCCGCACGAATTTCTGCGATCACGGCGCGAACGAAGGGCTCGGGGGCGAGCGTTTCATTGGGCGCGAGCGGCGAGAGTTTGGTTTCGATATTGAAGCGAATGTGAGTGGCGTTCTTCGCGTTCACTCGATCAAAGAGCTCACGCAACGTCGGGATGCGTTCGCCATCGTTGGGCGCTTGCGTGGCGAAGGTTTTGGCGTAATTGCTTTCAGGGCGCAAACGTCCGACGTCAAAGCGCTTTAGCTCTGCCAAGGTGAGCGAATTGACTGCGATGTCTTTCGTACTGATCCAAGCCCCGCTCGGGTCACGTGCGATGTCGGGATTGAGAGTTCGGTCATGCAACACGACCACCACACCGTCTTTGGTAACGCCAACGTCAAGTTCGAGCGTGGTGACGCCGATCGTCATCGCCGTATCGAATGCGGTCAATGTGTTTTCAGGGGCCAGTCCGCGCGCACCGCGATGGCCTTGCAAGTCGAAGCTGGGCGTGGCGCAACCGAACAGGCTCGCCAGCACGAGCAGGCAGACCAAGCGGATGGCAGCCGCTCCGATTTTCGGGCGGTAGGACTGCAGCGTTGCGATAGACATCATTGATTCATGGATTCGATGGTTGCTGCGCATGATCGCAGATTTGCATGACGGAATCGAGTGGGCGCGCTGCTTCGCGTTTGTCATGTTGAGCGGAGCGAAACATCTACTGCGAAAGAGCGTCGTGCATTCAGTCGAAAGCGGATGCCCGCTGATCCTTCGCTCTGCTCAGGATGACAACGCCGCGCTACGCGCCTCTCTGCTCGGGCGCCAACGCATCGCTTCGTCCATCGGCCGCTGCGTCCTCTTGCAAAATGTTGTCGAGCTCAGCGCGTGCGCCTTTTGACAATTCGATGAGCTTCGCTTCGTCTTCAAACACGGCTTGCTGCTTGGCGAGCAGCTCCACATCGTGAGCGACGAAGCTCGAAATCGTTCGCTCGATTTGTTCGGGCGTTTGATCGAGCGATTGCAATACGGATTTGGTGAGCTCGATGCTTGACCAAAACGTTTCTCTGACCGGATCGTCCACGCCGCGCTGTACGAGTTTCAACGCGTGATTTCGATTCCTAGCGCGGGCCAACACTTTCACAGCGGGGAACTGTTGCCGCACTAGTTCTGCGATGGCCAGCGACGCCTCAACATCGTCCACGCACACCACCACAAGTCTGGCTTGACCTGTCTTCGCCGCGCGCAACAAATCAAGTTTCGTTGCATCGCCGTAATAAATTTTGTTACCAAATTTGCGCACGGAATCGACGTGATCCGATGCCGCATCGAGCGCGGTGAACTTGATGTTTCGCGCATTCAAAATGCGCCCCACGATTTGCCCAACGCGGCCGAATCCCGCAATCACCACAGGCGTTGCTGGATCATCAATGCGATCAAACGGCGCTGCTTCGACGTCGCGATTGAGCCATGGCAAAACAAGTTTGTCATGCACGATCCACACGAGCGGCGCGGCAGCCATCGTGATAGCGACCGCGAGCGTTAAAAGCTCGGCTTCATCGTTGCTGAGGAGCTTCGCGCCTTGTGCTGCGGTAAAGAGCACGAATGCAAACTCACCGCCGACGGCCAGTGCCAACGCCTGCGGTCGAGCAATCGCGCCCTTTGCGCCCGTCACGAAACGTCGAAAAACGTAAAACGAAATCGCTTTGATCGCGAATGCGCCCGCCGCAATGGCCAACACGGTGAGCGGCTTTGCCGCGAGCAACTGCAAATTCACGCTCATGCCCACTGCCATAAAAAACAGGCCGAGCAAGAGCGTTTCGAAGGGCTCGATACTCGCCTCTAACTCATGGCGAAATTGGCTCTCAGCAAGCAACACGCCCGCGAGAAACGCACCGAGTGTGGCGGGCAAGCCCACGGCGCCCATGAGCCACGCCAAACCAACCGTTGTAAGCAGCGCCGCCGCCGTAAAAATATCGCGTGAACCGAAGCGCGACACATACTTAAACATTAATGACAGCACCGGTTTGCCGAGCCCGATCACCGCCACAATTGCGAATAGCGCAGGCCAGCCCGGTGGCTTCACGCTGCCCGACGCTGCTCCCAAAATCGCCACGATGGCCAAGATTGGAATCACGCTCAAATCCTGAAACAACAACACGGCAAATGATTCGCGCCCGTACTGCGTATCAAGTTCGCCGCGCTCCGCCAAAAACGGCAATAAAAATGCGGTTGAAGTCATCGCCAACGCAATGCCGACGAGCGTCGCCGCTGTGATTGACAAACCCGCAAGCCACGCCGCTAAAGTAAGCACCGCGCCGCAGCCGATGACCTGCATCGCGCCCAAGCCAAACACCGATTTTCGAAGCGCCCAGAGCCGTTCGCGTTGCAATTCCAAACCGATGACGAACATTAGGAGCGTCACACCGAGTTCGGCCGTGTGCAAAATCGCCTCGGGCTCGTGCACCACGCCAATCACCGATGGCCCGATCAACACGCCCGCCACCAAGTAGCCTAGCACCGAGCCCACGCCGAGGCGCTTAAAGAGCGGCACCAAAATCACCGCCGCCGCTAAGAGCGATGCGTAGACGGCCAATGAATTCATGGGCTAGCTTTCGGTTTGGTGTGAAGTTGTTTGATCGCAGATTCGGTGTCGCCGCGCGCGAGCATCGGCCAGACGGCGAGTGCGCGTTCAATCGCAGCTTCAATAGCGGTTTGCTCGTCGCGCTTGGCGCGCTCCAGTACCCAATCCGCAACGGGCTTGTGGGGATTTATCGAATCGCGGGGATGACCGATGCCGATTCGCAAACGCCAGTAATTGCCAGTGCAGAGCTTGGCTTGAATATCCCGGAGGCCGTTGTGCCCAGCGTGCCCGCCGCCGAATTTCAGTTTGATGTCGCCCGCGTCTAGATCGAGCTCATCATGCGCCACCAAAATCGCGTCGGGTGCGATGTCAAAAAACTTCGCCACCGCCGCTACGCTGTTGCCCGAAAGATTCATATACGTCTGTGGTTGAAGCGTGCGAATTTCACTGCTGGAGCCGACGCCGCGCGCGATCAAGCCGTAAAATTTCCTCTCTAAACTCAGCGTTCCGCCGATCTCGTGTGCGATGTCTTCAGCAAACCAAAATCCGGCGTTGTGGCGCGTGTGCTCATACTCGGCGCCGGGATTGCCTAGGCCGACGAACAATTTGATGGGGGCGCTGGCTAGCTGCGTCATGCGATTCGTTTCGCCCGCGTTGCGGATGTTGCTAGCGATGGTGACGTGACACGCAGATGTAATTCACAATTCATTGGGCAAGTTTAGTGGCTTGCCGCGAGGCGACGCGTTGCGGGAATGACGAAAGCGGGCAGGGCGACCGGGAAGACGATCGAGGATACGCCCTTCCAATAAAAAAGCTTTTGCTTTAAACGTCCTGCGAAATATGGGATACGTGCTGTTTGATGTTGTTTTCAACAAATAAAAAAAATCGCCTTTAGCCCATATTTAATATGGCTTTATAAGAAAATGCTGTTAACCATATTTGAATCTGTACTCATTTCTCTCGGCGGCGGTCGCATTTGCAGTGTGACTCAGCTCGCAAACGCTTGCGTGCCGTTCGCCGAAACGCAGCAGTGTTGATGCGCGCGTGCCGTACGTGGGTTGCGCCGCGCCGACTGGAGCGTAGCGGATGAAAATCGAACTCAATGCTCGTTCCATCGGCAAGGAAATTCCGGTTGATGGCAACGCGGCGTCGTTTGCGTGCGTGGCATCAGCGAGTAGTTGCAACAGCTTCGGATCGGCGATTTCGTCTGCGTTGTGGATCGCCGCCTTGAAGCCCGTTTTGAGCCGCACAAGCTTCGGCCAAGGTGTGTCGAGCGTGGCGTTGGAGAGCGCGTAGTCGCCTGCGGCGAGCGCTTTTGGCGCGGCCTCAACCGAGTTCAAAAACCACATCGACCGCTCTGTTGCGTCGCTCGAAAGTGCGCCGCAAATCAAGTTGAACCCCTGAAATTTAACAACCGATGGCAGCAACGAATTCAAGTAGTCATTGGGCGATGTCGCGCCCTCAAGAAAAGCCCTCACCAGCCCACCGCGCGACGGCGGATCATCGCGACGCAGCGATGGATCGCGAATATTGGTGAGCATCGCAAATCGCCCTGAACGCGTGACGCCAAGCCACGTTCCATCGTTTCGCAGATCCTTGCCCGCGAGGATTTCATCGCCCGGCCACCAATGCATCGCCTGCGTCGGGCGCTCGAAAAATTCGTCGCGGTTGGACGCCAAGACAAGTGGTTTGTCGGTGTCAGGAGCCCAGCGGAAAACAGCGATACACATGCATGGATTTTGCAGCGGGCGGCATCAAACAGCGGCGCGAACTTGGCTCAATACCGTTCATTTGTGCGATTTTTGGGCGCGGACTTGGCCGCGCTGGTCGCCGGTTTCTCATCATTTCACCAAGCGACGCCATGTCGTCGCCTACGTATAGACACGCTGAAGCATCGCCTATATCAACGACCGCCCCGTCATCTCGCTCGGCTGCGCCACGCGCATCATCTTCAAAAGCGTAGGCGCGATGTCTCGCAGTGCGCCGCCTTCGCGAATCGTCACGGCGTCCGTGCCCACGTAAACGACGGGCACCTTGTCCGTGGTGTGCTGTGTGTGCGCTTGCTGGGCGTCGGGATCGAACATTTGTTCGCAGTTGCCGTGATCGGCGGTGATGATGAGCGCCGTGCCCGCGGCGCGGGCGGCAGCGACGACTCGGGTGAGCGCGGCGTCGAGCGCTTCGACAGCTTTGACTGCAGCTTGCAAATCGCCGGTGTGTCCGACCATGTCGCCGTTGGCGTAGTTGCACACAATCGCACCGTACTGCTTGCTCTCTATTGCAGCGACTAATTTTTCCGTGACTTCGGGCGCGCTCATTTCGGGTTGCAAATCGTAAGTCGCGACCTTGGGCGAGGGCACCAAAACGCGGTCTTCACCTTCGAACGGCTGCTCTCGCCCACCGGAAAAAAAATACGTGACGTGGGCATATTTTTCGGTCTCAGCGATTCGGAGTTGTTTCGCACCTGTAGAAGAAACAACCTCGCCGAAACTCTGTGCAATCACATCGTTTCGATACGCCGTTGGCAAATGCGAATACGCATCGCCGTAGTGCGACAAACACACAAACATCGCGAGCTTCGGTAGCGTGCGAGCGAAACCAGTAAACGCCGGATCGGTCAACGCTGTGGTCATCTCGCGCGCACGATCCGCACGGAAGTTCATGAAGACGACCACGTCGCCGTCGGCCATGGCTTTGCCGCCGTTGATGAGCGTCGCCGCAACGAATTCATCGTTTTCATTGCGGGCGTAAGCGGCGTTGAGCGCCTCCATCGCGGTTGCTTCTGAATGCGCTGCCTTAGCCTCTGCGACGGCGCGGTAGGCCAATTCAACGCGCTCCCAACGCTTATCGCGATCCATCGCGTAGAAGCGCCCGGTGACTGTGGCAATCACAGCGCCCGTTTCGCGACACACGGCCTCCATGGCTTCGATGTTGGCC
>JAAFHR010000159.1 GCA_013298455.1 Betaproteobacteria bacterium
AGGAGCTTGAAGAGCTCGCGGATGGCAGAGGTTTCGATTTTGGAGAGGCGGTCGGCGAATTGCATAGTCGTGATTCGTTTAGATGAATCACGATGCTAGCGAATCGCGGGATGGGCGGTGAGTGCGTCTCCCGTGGCGCCTTTTGCCACCGACTTCACAGGGGGGCGCAGATTTTCTTTGACGCAGATTACACAGATTTCGCAGATGAACGCTGATTAGTTTTTGCTAAATCGCGACGTACCTCCGAAAAATCTGCGGAAATCTGCGTAACCTGCGTAATCTGCGTCAAAAAATTACGGCCTTACGTTGTAATCCATACAAAACATGGGGGCGCAGGTCGTTTAATGGTTTTTTCAAAAATGCCAAAAAATAGTCGGCAGCCCATATCCTATCAGCCGTTTTACGATAAAGCCATTACCAAGCCTCGCCCCAAACTGCGGCAAACCGTTCACGAATGGCGCTCTCGCTAAACGTGTGGTTTTGTCCGCCGCGTTCGCTGATTTTGATCGAGCCCAATAGGCTGCCGAGTTTGCAGGCTTTCTCGACCGTCCAGCCGTGGGCGATGCCGTAGAGCAAACCGGCGCGAAATGCGTCGCCGCAGCCGGTGGGGTCAACGAGTTTTTCGGCTTGTACGACGGGCACATCGATCACGGCACCGCCCGAGTAAATGCGCGAACCTGCTGCGCCGAGCGTGACGATCAACGCTTTCAAATTTGGCGCGAATGATTCGATGCTGCGGCCAGTTTTCTGCGCGATCATTTCCGCTTCGTAATCGTTGACCGTCAAATAATCGGCAAGTCCGATGAGCTCAACAATTTCATCGCCGCTGAACGCAGGCATCGCTTGCCCCGGATCGAAAATGAACGGAATTTTTTTCGATGCGAAGCCGCGCGCATGGCGAAACATGCCGTCGCGACCATCGGGGGAAACGATGCCAAGCGCGACGTTGGGCACGCTCGTGACGTCGTTGAGCTGCGATGAAAACATTGCGCCGGGGTGAAAGCTCGTGATCTGGTTGTCGTCCAGATCGGTCATGATGTAGGCTTGTGCCGTGAACGTGTCGGGCACGGTTTTCAGGGCTTCCAGCCCGATGCCCAATTTTTCCATGCGCTCACGATAGCCAGCTGCATCGTTACCAACCGTTGCACAAATGATCGGCGCTCCGCCGATGAGTTTTAACGAATAGGCAACGTTGCCCGCGCAGCCGCCGAACTCGCGACGCATCTGATCCACCATGAACGAAACGCTAATTTTGTGCGTGGCTTCGGGCACGATGTGCTCGCCGAATTTGCCTTGAAACACACAAATCGTGTCGAAGGCCATAGAGCCACAGATAAGGACGCGGGGTTCGGACATGGAAAGCTACCGTGCAAAAAAGATAGCTTCATTTTAGGCACGAGCGTGTAGGAGCGGTTCCACCGCGATAGGTCGTCCGCGCAGCAATCGCGGTGGAACCGCTCCTACGGGTTGACTATTCGCTAACGCGTTTCGCTAAGCCGCGCACCACGGAATGCTGCCGTCGGCTCACCAGCAATCGCTCATCGCGGCCCCGCAGCGTCACGACCCATTGCGTGTCGTCATCGGTCGTGGCGTCGCGCTCGAACGTTTCAATCAAATTGGCGCGGGCCAAACAATTGCGGTGAATGCGCAAAAAGTGTCCGCCGAATTCTTCATCGATTTTGGTGAGCGAATCTTCGATCAAGTATTCCCGATCCGCGGTCAGGATGGTGATGTACTTTTGCTCCGCACGAAAGTAGATCACGTCGTCTGCCGGAACGAGTATCAACTTACCGCGCTCGCTTACGCTGAAGAAACGTCGAGCGCCTCGCGGCAGCGCTTCGACCTTTGCTGCGGTAAGGGGCTTTGCACGCTCGAGCGCGGCAATCAATCGTTCGCGGCGTACGGGTTTTAATAGGTAATCAACGGCGTGCACTTCAAACGCTTCGAGCGCATGTTGGTCGTAGGCTGTGATGAAAATAACGCGCGGTGCGTTATCCATTTTGAGCAAATGGCGCGCGGCTTCGAGCCCATCCATCTCGGGCATGTTGATGTCGAGCAAAATCACATCCGCGCCGCGCTGCGCGGCCTCCAACGCGGCTTTGCCGTTTTCTACCTCGGCCACCACGCGATGCGGAAACGACTCTTCCATCTCATCGAGTAAATCAAACAACCGACGGCGCGCGGGCGGCTCGTCATCAGCGATGATGATGCGAAGCGGTGGGCGCGCGGCGGGATCGTTGGCGGTGTCAGCGGTGTTCATAGGAGGCTCTTGGTGTCTCGAGATTTTCGGTAGGGCAGCACAATTTGTACATGGTAGCGACCATCGCGCGGCCCAGCTGTCATGCGGGCTTCGGCGTCGAAATGCAGCGCCAAACGTTCGCGAATATTGCCCATGGCCATTTTGTTGCCGCCGTGATGCAGGCCCACTTGTTCGACGAATGGATTTTTCACGTTGATGATGACGTTGTTTCGCACCAGCACTACTTCGATTTCAATCACGCCAGGTTGGTTTGACGGCTCAATGCCGTGATAAACCGCGTTTTCAGCGATGGGTTGCAAGACGAGCGGCGGCACCAAGGCGTCGCCAGGCATGGCATCTATTTTCCAATTCACGTGAAGCCGCGCGCCCAAACGAAGCTTTTCCAAATCCAAGTACTGCCGCGTTAAAACGACTTCATCGTTGAGCGGCTTCAGCTCTTTGTTTTCGCGCATGATCGCCCGAAAAAGCTCAGCCATGTCTTCCAGCGCGGCTTCGGCGCGGCGCGGATCGGCGCGGAGCACGCCGAGCACACCATTGATCGCGTTGAAGAGAAAGTGCGGACGAATGCGCGCCTGTAGCGCTTGCAATCGAGCCTCTGTCACTGCTGGCGAGAGGGCGCGCCCGAGCGTATCAAAGTAAATCAATACGGCCGCCAAACCGAGCATCGAGAGCGCGATGCCACGCCACGCCAAGCCGCCAAACAGGAGGCTCGTAATCCAACTAGCGATAAAGCAAGTTAAAAAAAGGAGCGTCGCCGCTTGCCAATACGCGAGCTTTCGAAGCAAGCCGCTACCGCCAATCCACAGCAGCGCGACCAACGCAGCCACCGGCAAACTGAGTCCCAGCGCGATGGCGATATTGATCGCCACATCCCGAAGCTCAGTGCTAGTCGCGATGGCATAGGCAGTCACCATCGCGATGTAGATCACCAGCGCGCGCGCCAAAATGCCGTTGTTTCGCAGATCGGGGAATTGCGCCACGCGCGCTGCGGCCTCGGTGCGGGCTAAAATTCGTTTCGAAACAGCCGCGTTGTTTGCGCTTCGTCCGGGTTCGCTGCGGCGCGGGTTCATCTGTGTTTTTTTCAATCCCATTGATTCAATGATCGACGCGCTCACCGAGGGTGAGTGTGCCGTGATCACGGCGTCATTTTCCTCTCGCGAGCTTCGCTATGCAAGCAACTCCAACAAACGCATCGCCGCAATCCGGCGGATGGTCGGGTCGGTTCGACGAACCGGTCGCCGAAATCGTAAAGCGCTACACCTCATCGATTCCGTTTGATTATCGATTGGCCGAATACGATATCGCTGGATCGCTCGCCCACGCTCGAATGCTAGCGGCTTGCCATGTGATTTCGGCGCAAGACTTATCGGATATTGAGCGCGGCATGGCGGCGATCACCGGCGAAATTCAAGCCGGAAAGTTTGAATGGTTACTCGATCTCGAAGACGTTCACTTCAACATCGAAAAGAAGCTCACGGCGCTCGTGGGTGATGCTGGAAAACGCCTGCACACAGGCCGCTCGCGAAACGATCAAGTGGCGACCGATGTGCGGCTCTACACGCGAGCGGCGTGTGACGAAATTGCAAAGCTTCTCGTCGCTTTGCAACGCTCATTCATTGCCGTGGCCGAGCAACACGCTGACACGATCCTCCCAGGTTTCACGCATTTGCAGGTAGCGATGCCCGTGACACTCGGCCATCATTTGCTGGCTTACGTTGAAATGTTTGCGCGCGACTACGAGCGCATCATCGATTGCAGAAAGCGCGTGAATCGCTCGCCACTGGGCGCTGCGGCGCTCGCAGGCACTACGTTTCCAATTGATCGCGAAATGACCGCAAAGGCGCTGGGCTTCGAAGCAGTCTGCCGCAATTCGCTCGACGCAGTGAGTGACCGAGATTTTGCGATTGAATTTTTGAGTGCTTGCACCATTACGATGATGCATCTATCACGCATCAGCGAAGAGCTGATTTTGTGGATGAGCCCGCGCTTCGGATTCATTGATATTGCGGATCGTTTTTGCACTGGCAGCTCGATCATGCCGCAGAAGAAAAACCCCGACGTCGCAGAGCTTGTGCGCGGAAAAATGGCGCGCGTTCAGGGCCACTTGGTAGCGTTGACCACCTTGATGAAGGGCCAGCCGCTCACTTACAACAAAGACAATCAAGAAGACAAAGAACCGCTCTTTGACACCGTTGACACGATCACCCAAACGCTCATCATCTACGCCGACATGATCGGCGGCATTCGCGTAAAGGCGGATCGAATGCGCGCTGCAGCGAGCGAAGGCTTCGCAACCGCGACCGATCTTGCGGATTATTTGGTCCGGAAGGGCGTGCCGTTCCGCGATTCGCATGAATGCGTTGCTCGTGCGGTGAAGGCGGCTGAAGTCAAAGGCGTTGACCTAGCGGATTTGTCGCTCGCCGAATTGCAAAGTTTCTCAAATGTGATCACCGATGACGTATTTGCTTCGCTCACCTTAGAGGGCTCCGTTGCCGCAAGAAAGCACATCGGCGGCACTGCGCCGGAGCGAGTGCGTGAAGAAATCAAATTCGCGAAAGCAAGATTGGGTGCACTGTAGGAGCGGCTTGCCGCGAATCGCTGCCGCCGAACTGTCACGTTTTTCGCGGCAAGCCGCTCCTACAACGATTGAACATGAACAACGAAACCCTCGGCCTGATCGCCGGAACCCTCACCACCGCATCCTTCATCCCACAAGTGATGAAGATTTGGCAAACCAAATCGGCGCGTGATTTATCGTGGGGCATGGCGGCGGTGTTTACGGCGGGTACGTTTTTATGGCTTTTGTACGGCATTCAATTGGGTGCAGTGTCTATCATCGTGGCCAACGGCATCACGTTTTGTTTGTCGCTGGCAATCTGCGTGATGAAACTTAAATTTGATCGAATGCCTTAGCGGCTCGGCCGTAAACGGCGTCGAATTTCTGCGAAAGAAACGGCAATGAAACTAGCATTCCTCGGCCTCGGTGTGATGGGCTTCCCCATGGCAGGCCATTTACAAAAAGCAGGTCACTCGGTGACGGTCTACAACCGCAATGCGGAGAAATCGGCGAAGTGGGTCGCAACCTACGGCGGCGCATCCGCGGCTACGCCTCGTGAGGCGGCGTCCGGCGCCGATATCGTGATGATGTGCGTGGGCAATGATGATGATGTGCGCTCGGTGGTTTACGGATCGGACGGCGCGCTCGCCGGAATGAAATCCGGCGCGATCTTGGTCGATCACACCACTGCATCAGCGCGACTCGCGCGGGAGTTGGATGCGGCGGCGAAAAAAGAAGGTAAAGGATTCATCGACGCCCCCGTGTCTGGCGGTCAGGCCGGTGCCGAAAACGGCAAGCTCGGCATCATGTGCGGTGGGGATCAAGCCACGTTTGATGCCGCAAAAGATGTGCTCAATGTGTACGCCAAGGCGCTCGTTCGAATTGGCGATGCGGGCGCTGGCCAGCTCACCAAAATGGTCAATCAAATCTGCATCGCAGGCTTAGTGCAGGCGCTCTCCGAGGGCTTGGCGTTTGCGCAAAAAGCGGGCGTTGATCCAAAGCGCGTGCTTGAAGTGATTTCCAAAGGCGCAGCGCAAAGCTGGCAAATGGAAAATCGCGGCAACACGATGATCGATGACAAATTCGATTTTGGCTTCGCTGTGGATTGGATGCGCAAGGATTTGGGCATCTGCTTGGATGAAGCGAAGCACAATGGCGCAAAGCTCCCGATTACGGCGCTGATCGATCAGTTTTATGGCGATGTGCAATCGATGGGCGGGAATCGTTGGGATACTTCGAGCTTGATAAAGCGGTTGAAGTAGGAATTGCTGGTTTTTGCCCCCTCTCTTGCAGGCGGGAGAGGGTTAGGGTGAGGGTGTCGTTGCAAGCACGCAATGCGGGCGTGTGAGCAGTAGCATTGCGTGTCCCTGAGTTCCCTAGTGAAATTGCTCTAGCGCGAGGCACCCTCACCCCTGCCCCTCTCCCGCGCGCGGGCGAGGGGTACTTGTTTAGTACGTCAAAGCCGCCGCATTCAACATCCCCACCGCTACCGAAATCGCTGCGAGAAACGTCGCTTTGGCGACATTGCCATCGGCGATCGAACCCGTGAGCCCAGGCAACAACATTCGCGCAACGACGAACACGATGAGTTGTACGACCGTCGCAACGACCCCGAAAATCACCATGTCGACGAGGTTCACCGCGTTGATGACGGTGCTCGCGACGGGTAGCGCAAAGCCTAGCATCGCGCCTGACAAACTAATCGCGGCGGCGGTGTTGCCATCGCGAATCAACTTTAGTTCTTTGTACGGTGTGACCGTCGTGTAGACCAAGGTAAACGCGACCAAGAGCGCGAGCGCAAGGCCAAAGTAGATCAAGAAATCGTCTACGTATCTGATGGATTCGCCGATGGTGTAGCTCATGGGGTGCCTTCGTGTTGCTGTTTATGCGGCTCCTCCCCCTTCAAGGGGGAGGTTGGGAGGGGGATGGGTTGGGGCGCGTTTGCAACGAAACCCATCCCTACCCTAACCCTCCCCTTGAAGGGGAGGGGACTATCTCGTTCAATCAAAATAATGCGGCAAAAACCGCGACGTATTCATCGTAATTTCGGTGGCATCTTCCCGAAGGCCGATGCCTGCGGGTTCGTCGCCAATGATCCAACTGCCGATGGTGACGAAATTGCCATCAAAACTAGGAATCGGTGTGTATTGTTGATAGATGAAACCTTCGTCGCCGTAGGTGCCTTCGGCGCGAATCACTTCGCCGCCTTTGTAAATTTCTACGTTGGCGCCTTCGCGTGAGAGCAGTGGCTTTTTCACGTAATCGCCGAGCACTTTGTGGCGCTCAAACGACGCGGGCAACAAGAGCGGATGGTTGGGAAATAGCTCCCACAAAATCGGCAGTAAGCCCTTGTTTGCGAGCACCATTTTCCAGGCGGGTTCGATGATCTGTAGGTTTGTGCGGCGCAGATTGTCGCCAAACGAATCAGTCAGCATCCATTCCCACGGATAGAGTTTGAAAAGCGTGTTGATGCGCTGATTGTCAACGTCGAAAAACGCGT
>JAAFHR010000016.1 GCA_013298455.1 Betaproteobacteria bacterium
CACTGGTTGCTGAGGTCGTTCGCATGCTGCGTGCTGGCGTTGTGCATGGTGACTTGTCGGAATTCAATATCTTGCTTGCGAGTGATGGTCCGGTCATCATCGATTTGCCGCAAGCTGTTGACGCCGCAGGCAACAATCACGCGAGCCGCATGTTGCTTCGCGATGTAGGCAATCTGCGCGCCTTTTTCGGACGTTTCGCGCCCGCGCTTCTAACAACCGAATACGGCCCCGAAATTTGGGCGTTGTATGAACGCGGCGCGCTCTCAATCGAAACGCCACTCACCGGAAAGTTCGAGCGCGATAACGCCCCCGTTGATTTGGTCGACGTGATGCGAGAAATTGACGATGCCATTTTTGAAGAGCAGGCGCGGCGATTGCGGATGGCTGAAAGCTGACGAGCGCAGCGTAAAAACATCGGTAGGCTGGGCACCCCGTGCCCACGACAGAGACGCTCAGCAATCGCTGCATTGCGATGGTTTGGTGGGCACGGAGTGCCCACCCTACAACCGATGCTGCCCGTCGCAAGTTGACGACAACATGCGAGATTTTTCCTGTAGACCCCAACGGCGCTTGGCGCGTTAACGATGTAACGCGCCATCAAAAGCGCAGCAGATCATCCCATTTCGAAAAGGATCGCCCCATGAAATTTCCGTCATCAAAGCTTCTCGCCACGCTCGCTCTTTCTGGCGCGGTCGTCGTCGGTTTGTCGGCCTGCCAATCAAACCGAACCCGCACGGTTGACTACGGCGCTCAGCCGTCGCAATCGATGCCTTCGGGGTATCGCAGCATGGAGTACGGCCGCGTTGAAGATGTGCAAATCGCTGGTGGCGGTGGTGGCGGCACGACCGGCGGCGGCGCTGTGATCGGCGGGATTGTTGGCGGTGTCGCAGGTCACCAAATGGGCGGCAGCGCTCGCGGTCGTGATGCAGCCACGGTCGGTGGCGCGGTGTTGGGCGCCATCGTTGGTAACGAAATTGAGCGCAATCAGCGCGGCAATAGCGCGCAATACAGCATCGTTCGGGTGCGCCTAGAAAATGGGCAACTCATCACGCTTGAACAAGCCGCCAATGTCGATTTGCGCCCCGGTGATCGGGTACGCGTTTACGATCGTCGGGGCGTGGTGCGCTACTAACGAGCGCCGTTGGGCGAGCGGCTGAGGCGCTTTGCTTCGGGCTCGCCCAGTCGCGGTCTAATCGAGCTTCACGCCCGCTTTCTTCACTAGCTTGGCGTATTTGTCGAGCTCCGTTTTGAAGAACGCGGCGGCAGCTTCCGGCGAGGTCACGGCAATGCTGTTGCCTTGTTTGCTCATGCTCTCTTTCACCTCGGTCGTCGCGTAGGCGGCGACCAAGGCGGCATTGATTCGCTTCACTTCCGAAGCGGGCAAATTTTTCGGCCCGATCACGGCGAACCAGCCGTCGACGAGACAGTTGCTCAAACCCTGCTCCGCAAAGGTGGCGATGTCCGGCGCGGCCGCGAGGCGGGATCTTGACGGCGTACCGATGGCGCGAAGTGCGCCGCTTTTGAGATGGGCTTGGATTGCCGGAAGCGCCAACACACCGAAGTCCACCTGCCCGCCGATCAGATCGGTGATCATTGGCCCCGCGCCCTTGTAAGGGATGTGCCGTGCGCTGACGTTCGCTTCGTCGAGAAACATTTCGGCTGCGAGATGCAAGATCGTACCGTTGCCGCTGGATGCGTAATTGAGCGCATCGGGCTTGGCCTTGACGAGCGCGATCAATTCCCGAGCGTTGCTTGCGGCGACTTTCGGATTGACGACGAGCACCATCGGTGTGTTGCCCACCACTGCAATCGGCGTGATGTCGTTGATCGGGTCAAACGGCACCGATCTGTAAACGCTCGGGTAGATCACATGATTGTTTGACACCACGCCAAGCGTTGCGCCGTCTGGCGCGGCTTTGGCGATGGCCGATGTGCCCACGATGCCGCCCGCGCCGGGTTGGTTGTCGATCACCAGCGTGCTGCCAAGCGACGCAGCGAGCGCCTTGCTACTTGCCCGAACAATCGCATCCACGCCCGAACCCGCGGCTACTGGCAGGATGAACTTGGTGACTTTATCGCTCTGTGCCAAACTAACGTGAGTTGTCAGGCCAAGTACGGCAAGAATCAAAAATTTCGTAAATCGCGTTGTTCGCCTTTTCATTGTTGGGCTCCGTTAAAAAAGGTGTCTTGAAAATCAGCAGGGCTCGGGTCGCGGCGCACTCGATCAGTTGTCACGTTGCGCGGAGCGAAACATCATTGCGCACATTGCGCGCTGTGTATCGAACGGTCTCGGATGCACACGGAGCCTTCGCTTCGCTCAGAATGACAGCGTGCGCAACGCACTCGTCTGCCGCTCACGTTCGCGCCCCGCTCACAGACCTCGGAATCCCCGCGCGCCAAATCGATCCGCCGAGCTGCTCGCCCGGGAGCCACGCTGCAATCTGTTTGCGAAGGGTGAGCAGCGCCGATAGGTCGATGCCAGTGGAATAGCCCATTCGGTCGAGTAGGTAGACCACATCCTCGGTTGAGACATTCCCGCTCGCGCCCGGCGCATGCGGACAGCCACCGATGCCCGCGAGCGACGCATCAAACTTGGTGACGCCCACTTCGAGCGCCGCCATCACGTTGGCGAGCGCTAAGCCGCGTGTGTCGTGAAAATGCCCACAGCTGAGCAGGTCGCGGCGAGTGCCCAACGCATCGAATGCCCTGCTGAAAAGTCGTTTCACCTGCGCCGGATCAGCGTAGCCCACCGTGTCGGCCAAGCCCACGCGCTCGGCGCCCGCATCCAGCGCGGCGATCAGCAAACGAACCACTTCGTCCTCGGGCACATCACCTTGAATCGTGCAACCAAAGGCCGTACTCAAGCCCACCTCGATCACGCAGCTTGACCCCGATGCATCCCGAAGCGCTCGAATCTCAGCGAGCGTCTTGAGCATTTCTTCGGGCGTTTTTCGCACGTTCGCAGCGCTATGCGCGGCACTTGCCGAGAGTGGCAAAAGCATCGAATGCGCGCCTACCTCGAGCGCCCGCTCCGCGCCCTTAAGATTCGGCACCAGCACTGACACCTCAAGACCCGGCAAAGTCTTGGCGTGCGCAACCACCTCCGCCGTATCCGCCAACTGCGGCAGCAGTCGCGCCGGTACAAACGAACCCACCTCGATCTCGCGCTGCCCCGCCGCATAAGCAGCATTGATCCAAGTCTTTTTTTGCTCAGTCGAAAGGATGGTCTGAATGCTCTGCAGGCCGTCCCGCAGTCCGACTTCGCGGACGGTGATGTGTGGATTCATCCAGCGATGTTAGTTAGGCTTGCTGACGGGTTGGCTTAGCGGTTTGCTTCGCACCCCAAGCGAGAGTGTCTTGGGCAAATACGAGTTGGAACTCCTGCGGCAGTCCGAGCTGCGTGGGTTCAAAAAATGCTTTTGCCACGCGAGGTGCTCCTCGTACCAACGTCGTGAGTTATGGAGCCGGCACATCCGAAGCGGTTCAGGCAACCCGACTATACGCCAATGGAGTATGCTTTTCCGATGTGAGTGTTCATCGAATTGCCTGCGTTCTCTCGCGTTCGGGAAGACTACTTCGACGACGATCAGTATCGTGAGCTGCAAACCTTTCTCTTGGAGCAACCTAAAAGTGGTGATGTCATGCCCGGCACGGGCGGCGTGCGAAAACTAAGCTGGTCGCGCGCAGGGATGGGCAAGCGCGGTGGCGCGCGCGTGTTGTATTACGTGCAAGACGCACGCGGCCGCATCTGGATGCTCACTGCGTACGCCAAGAGCGCTCGCGAAAACATTCCCAACGAATTGCTAAACGAACTCAGAAAGGTTGCCGATCATGCCGAAACTCTCTGAAGCTGCATTGCTGAAGCGCGACGCAGAACGCGATCTCGCCGCCGAACTCAAAGAATCGCTCGCACAACTAAAGCGCGGAGAAATTGGGCGCGTTTGGGTGAACGATGGTCAAGGCAACATGCACGAGTCGCCCGTAGCGAAAGCACGTTTTGCGATGAAGCTCTCGCAATCACAATTCGCTGAATTGCTCGGCGTTTCTGTGCGGACGTTGCAACAGTGGGAGCAAGGGCGTCGCCAACCGACCGGTGCCGCGCAAACGCTGATCAAAGTCGCCATCAACGATCCGAGGGCTTTGCGGCGGGCGGTGGCGGCGTAGGTGGGTGCGCTGATCACTGAGTCGGACGATGCAAAGAGCATCAAAGAAAGTTTCGCTATGCAGCGATTTGGAGTGAGGCCAGTCTGTAAATGAATTCGACTACACGTGGCAACGCATTTGAGGTTGAGGTGTTCGAATTCTTTCGAGAGAAGATTTCTACCGATGATTTCTACTTCAAGCGAGAGAGTTGTAAAGTCTTTCGAAAAAAGAGCTATTTCTCCCGAGATCGGCAGGCCGAAATTGAGTTTGACGTAGTCGTTGAGGTTTACATGCCAGAGCAAGATAAACCCTCGATACTGTTCATAGTCGAATGCAAGAACTACAGTCATGCAGTGCCGGTGAATGATGCTGAGGAGTTCTTTCAAAAAACTCAGCAAATCTCGGGAGCAAATATCAAGGCGGTTATTGCAAGCCCAGGCACGTTCCAGTCAGGAACCGTAACATTCTCGCAATCCAAGGGGATGGCGCTAATGCAATATTTAGGCGCCCGGAACGCGAAGTGGCATTTATCTAGACAAGCACGCGGTTGGACCACACCCAAAACGTACAACCGCGTCAGCATGTTGATCATCCTTCAGCAAGGCTCCGATCAAAATGACTATGACGAGGTCCGCGCACTTGTTGATGATCAGGGGGTCTCAACAATCAACAGACTGGTCCACTGCCTCGTTAGCACTGTTCCCCTGTCCTCCGCAGACAGAATGCTGATGGTTAGTGATTCAAAACGGAAATCACTTCAGAGGCTGCCGTACCGATCAAGAACCGATATTGAGCGGATGACTTGGTCAACGCTATCTGACGCGAATTACAGCGCAGATGCGGTGCCAATTGAGGTAATTTGCGGAAATCTGCGAGAAACGCACGGCTTGGTGGTTGACCGACAAGCAGTCCGACCCAGAGAGCTCCATGCCGACTTGCTGGGAAGAATCTTTTTCGACCCTCCTCGAATAACCACCTTTCGAGGTTCTGGAGGTGACTACCGCAGAGAGCGTTTCACGCTGGCGCACGAGATAGGCCATTTGCTTTTAGGGCACGGAGACTTTCTGACGCACGATTCTGTAGACCAGACTGACGGCTTAGATGGTGTCGCGACAAGCACAGGAAGTATGTTGATTGACCGCATGGAGTGGCAGGCCAATCACTTTGCTGCCTGCTTGTTGATGCCAAAAGCGGTTTTTGAATCGACGTTCTTTTGAGTAGCTACCCGCCTGAATTTGCAGGATCGCGGCTTTGGCGCGCTGTACGTTGACGATCAACCATGCAATAGCGGCAATCTCAACATCGTACTCGGTGCACTTGCAGACGGTTTTGATGTGTCGAAACACGCGGCCGAAATCCGTTTGAAGCAACTGGGCCTGCTTAAAGACCATCGAAGGCAACCGAGGCACATATCGCGTTTGTTGACGTTTGGCGCGGCGATTTGACCAAAGAATCGGAGACCATCCAGCCAAAGCAAAACGCAGCTATCGAACCCTCGGAACCGGCCCAACTAACGTCCGCGTCTATCTCGACGAAATAGCGCAGCAGTCACTAAAACCGCTTCAACCAAGCAAAAAATTCGTTGTACCAAAGCCGTGAGTTTTGCGGTTTGAGAATCCAATGGTTCTCATCGGGGTAGATCACGAGCCTTGCGGCGATGCCCTTGGCTCTGAGCGTGTTGTAGTACTCCAAGCCTTCGTAATACGGCACGCGGTAATCGAGTTCGCCGTGGATGACGAGGGTGGGTGTTTTCATTGCGGCGGCGTAGGTGTGCGGCGATTGTGCGCTGTGCTTCTTTGGGTCTTCCCATGGCCACACACCGAGTTCGTCTTTCGTCCACAAATACGAATCATCGCCAAACTGCGCTTGCCAATCGTAAACACCGGCGTGGCACACATACGCTTTGTAGCGATCCGTGTGGCCGTTCATCCATGCGACCATGTGGCCGCCGTAGCTGCCGCCTGCGGCGTAGAGCTTGTTTTTGTCGACGATACCCTCTTTGATGAGCGCGTCGGTGACGGCTTCAACATCAGTGAACGCGGGCTCTGACATGTTGCCGCTGAGCGTACCCAAAAACTTTTCATCAAAGCCCGATGAGCCGTGGAAGTTCACTGCTGCAACGACGTAGCCCGCTGCGGCGAACGCATGCACGTTCCAGCGGTAGTGAAACACATCGAGATGTGCGCCGTGCGGGCCGCCGTGTACGTCTTGCAGCAGTGGGTATTTTTTCTTTGGGTCGTAATTGGGTGGGTAACAGATGAATGCTTGCACCGGCTCGCCCTTCCAGCCTTTGAAGGTACGGCTTTCCCAATCGCCGAGTTTGATTTTTTCGAGGAAGGTGTTGGTGCGGTCGAGGCGGCGGGTTTGTGTTGCCGCGCCCTGAGCGATCGAACAAGCGATCAGCTGCGCTGGATGATCCATCGTTGAACGGGTGTAGACGAGCGACTGTCCATTGGCGGACAGATCAAACGAACTGATCGCGCCGCCCATCGCGATGACCAGCGGCTCGGCGCGATCAAGCGGTAATGAATACAGATGCTGCTGCCCCGAATCCTCGGCATTAAAGACGATGGATTGATCGTCCGAAGTCCACTGCAATTGCGCCATGCCGTAGGTGCCGACACTTCGCGGCCATGTGGCGGCGAGGCGCTCTGATGAATTGGTTTTTCTCGTCCAGCACATCAACCGGGTGTGCTGCGTTGGGGCGCTTGCGGGCGTTGAGAGAAACGCGAGTTGGTCGCCGCTGTTTGAATAGGTTGGCGTACCCAGCCACGCTTTACCCAAATCGATGGTCTTGGTCTTTCGCGATTTCAGGTTCATCAGCATAATGACTGTGGGGTCCAGCGTTCGCGTGGGGTTGGTGGGCTGCACCCACGCCAGCTCCGTTCCGTCGGGTGAAATCGCGAAATCGGAGTCGCCTGCTTCGGTGATCGCGAGCGTCAACGGTTTGCCTTGAAACAGGTCTTTGCATTTGCCGCTTCCGATGTTGACTTCGAACAAATGCGGACGCTGGCCATCGCAAATCCAGTGATCCCAGTAGCGGTAGTTGTCGACTTCAACGACTTTCGCTGTGACCTTGGAATCCTTGATCTCTTTGAGCTTTTTGGCTTGCGCTTTATCGTCTTTGAGCTCAGGCCACACGCTTGATATCACCGTAACCCGTTTGCTATCGGGAAACCATTTGGCTGAGGAGACACCGGTCGACAGCGTGGTCACGCGCCGTGCCTCGCCACCGTCGGGGGCGATCACGTAGAGCTGCGGTACTTCATCGCCTTCTCGCTTCGCGCAAAAGGCAATGAGTTTTCCATCGGGCGACCACTTCGGAGCACTGTTTTTCTTGCCGGCGCTGGTGAGTTGCTTCCGAACTTTTCCATCGGTGGAATAGAGCCAGAGTTGCGTGGCCGATTCGTTGGTTTCCATCGAGTAGGTCGTTTGATCGACGACAACGAATTGCCCATCGGGCGAGAGGCTCGGCGTACCGATGCGCTCGCATTGCCAGAGGTGTTCGACGGTGAGGTGGTTTTTCTTTGCCATGATGATTGATTAGAAAACAGTGACGAGATCGGTGTATTGCGCTAAGAGCGCGTCGGCGGTGAAGAGCTGGAGCGGCTCACACATCGCTTGGGCGATGAGCAGCCGGTCGAACGGGTCTTTGTGAATGTGTGGGAGCTTTGCCACTGCAAGCGTGTGCTCGCCGGTAATCGGGAGCTCTCGAAACCCAAACGCTTTGATCGCTTGATGAAAATCGGCGGGGTCGCCGTCGAGTTTCCCGAGGCTGTGTTTGATCGCGACTTCCCAAACTGAAGCGGCGGACACGTAGACCTCTGTGGCCGATTCGATCCGAGATCGAAGTGACTTTTTTGCCTTTCGATCATCGGTGGCGAGCCACAGAAACAGGTGCGTATCCAGCAAAATTCGCATCAGCGTCCCTCGAACCCCGCGATGAAATCATCGGGCAAAGGATCATCGAAACCCGGTTTGATTTTGAGCTTACCCTTCAACACACCGTACGGGAGTGCGGTTTTTTTCGAGTGAATGGAGGTCAACTTGGCGACTGACGTGCCCGCTTTCGCGATGATGATCTCATCCCCCGCCGCCACGCGCTCCAGCAATCGCGACAGATGGGTTTTCGCTTCGTGAATATTGACGGTGGCTACAGAGGACATCGTTATTCCGATTTGACTTAGTCAACTTAGTTTACATCACAAACTCAGGTTGCACCAGAGGGCAGCACTGCCTACATCACGCCTTCAAACATCTGCACATCAACCGCCGTGCCCGCTTCAACCCCGCCCACATCGGTACCCAGCACCACAAAGCAATTGGCCTGCGTCATGGATGACAAGATGCCGCTGCCCTGATCGCCCGTGGTTTTTACCTCGTAACCGTTGGTGCCCATTGTCAAAACGCCGCGCTGAAATTCCGTGCGCCCAGGGAGCTTTTTGACCTTGTTTTGCAACGTCGCTTTGACCATCGGCGGCAGCGCGTAATCGGTGCGGCCTTGCAACGTGGCGAGTGCGCTTCGAACGAATTGGTAGAAGGTGACCATAACCGCTACGGGATTGCCGGGAAGCCCAAAGAAATGGGCGTTCTGGACCTTGCCGTAGGCCATCGGTCGGCCCGGTTTCATGGCGATTTTCCAGAACAGCACTTCGCCCAGTTCGGCGAGCATCGTTTTGATGAAATCGGCTTCGCCCACACTCACGCCGCCGCTCGTAATGATTACGTCGGCCGTGCTTGCCGCTTGTAAAAACGCCCCCCGAATCGCGTCGGGCGCGTCGATAAAGTTGCCCAGATCAATGGGCTCGCAACCCGCGCGCTCCAGCATGCCGTAAATCGTGTATCGGTTGCTATCGTAAATTTCACCCACGCCGAGCTGCGTGCCGATGCCCTTGAGCTCGTCGCCCGTTGAGAAAAAAGCGACGCGTAGCTTTCGATACACGCTCACTTCGCCGATGCCCAAACTCGCCACTAAACCCAGCGCCGCCGCCGAAAAGAGCGAACCTTTCTTGAGCGCGATTGCACCAGTCTTCAAATCCTCGCCGCGAAAACGGCGATTCTGTCCCGCCTTCAAATCATTGGGAATGTGAACGCCAGCGCTGTCCTCAGTCACGCGCTCCTGCATGGCGACCGTGTCGCAGCCCTCGGGCATCACCGCCCCAGTGAAGATCCGAACACACTCGCCCCGTCCGGCAGTGCCCAAGTAAGGTTTTCCGGCAAAGCTCGTACCAACGCGCTTCATGGGAGTTGCCGCGCCGACGGTGACATCAACGTCGGCATGCCGGTACGCCCAGCCATCCATTGCGGAGTTGTCATGCCCCGGCACGTCGAGGGGCGAGACGATATCTTCTGCGAGCACTCGACCTAGCGCAGCACGAATGTTCACGCGCTCCGTGGCCGTAATCGGTGCGAGCACCTTGCTGATAAAGTCGCGCGCTTTGTCGACCGGCATGGAGTTTGGGTCGTAGTCGTCAGCGCAGGAAAGTTCGCGAATCGTGGCGGGCATGATGAAGTGTGATGCAATTGAGTGAAGCTGCGAGTTTATCGATTGCAAGTTCAAACCAACGAATGTAGGAGCGGCTTGCCGCGAATGCCGCAACAACAAACACGGTGCATCGTTCGGATGCAACAATTCGCGGCAAGCCGCTCCTACAGCCCCCTTTGAATTCCACGACTGATGCAATCCCCAGACCAACCTATTTTGAGAGACATCGTGCTGATCGGCGGTGGGCACAGCCATGTTGGGGTACTGAAAAGCTTCGGCATGAAGCCCATTCCGGGCGTTCGTTTGACACTGATTTGCACGGATATGCACACGCCCTATTCGGGCATGCTCCCCGGCTACGTGGCGGGGCATTACGAGTATGACGATGTGCACATCGATTTGAGCCGACTGGCCGTATTTGCTGGCGCGCGGCTCTATCGGGATGAAGTCATTGGCATTGATCGCGCGGCGAAAAAAGTGCTCTGCAGGAATCGCCCACCGGTGCCCTACGATCAGCTCTCGATCAATATTGGCTCTACGCCGCAGCTCGCGCAAGTGCCCGGCGCGGCGGATCACGCTGTGGCGGTGAAACCGATTCAGCGCTTCAATGATCGATGGCTCGCGCTCTTGGCTCGTGTGCAGCAAAGCGCTCAAAAAATGACGATTGCGGTGGTTGGTGCAGGCGCTGGTGGCGTTGAATTGACGCTCGCAATGCAGTTTCGTTTGCGCAACGAACTCAAGGCGCTCGGCCGAAATCCTGATGATTTGACGTTTCATCTCTTCACCAACGTCGCTGACATTCTGCCCACCCACAACCCGCACGTCCGAAGCCGGTTTGATCGCGTGCTCTCGGAGCGAGGTGTAATCGTGCATCGAAATGCGGCGGTGTCGCAGGTATTTGACGGTCGTTTGCAGACAACGACTGGCGCATCGTTTGCTGCCGACGAAATCATCTGGGTGACCCGCGCGGGCGGTGCGGCGTGGCTGCAACGCACCGGGCTTGCGCTCGATAGCGACGGCTTCATCCAAGTGACCGACACCCTGCAAACCGTCACCGATCCCGACATCTTTGCTGCGGGCGACATTGCGAGCATGGTCAACTACAAGCTCGAAAAAGCGGGCGTGTTCGCGGTGCGCCAAGGTAAGCCGCTGACCGAAAATTTGCGACGCGCGGTGGGTGGCGTTGCGCTTGAAGCCTATCGCCCTCAAACCAGTTGGCTTGCGCTCATCAGCACCGGGGACCAATACGCCGTTGCGTCGCGCGGATGGCTCGGTTTTGCGGGTGCGTGGGTGTGGCGGTGGAAGGATTGGATTGATCGTCGCTTCATGGCGAAGTTTCAAGACTTCCCTGAAATGCTTGCGTCACCCGCCGCTGCAACGTCTGCCCACAACTCGGTGAAACTCAGTCAAGAGGAATCGCTGCAAGCCATCTCTGCGATTGCCATGCGCTGCGGCGGCTGCGGCGCAAAAGTGGGCGCAACGGTGCTCTCGCGAGCGCTAAGCAATTTGCATCCCGTGGATCGAGACGACGTGATCATCGGGCTCAAAGACCCCGACGACGCGGCGGTCGTGCGCGTGCCACCCGGTAAGGCGATGGTGCATTCGGTGGATTTCTTCCGCTCGTTTATCGATGATCCCTACATCTTCGGCAAAGTTGCGGCGAACCATGCGCTCGGCGACATTTGGGCGATGGGCGCTGAGGCGCAATCGGCGACTGCCATTGCGACTGTGCCCTCGGGTTTGGAAGCGAAGGTCGAAGACGTACTCTTTCAAATGATGACCGGCGCGCTCGAAGTGTTAAACGACGCCAACTGCGCTTTGGTCGGCGGCCACACGGGCGAGGGCAAGGAGTTGGCGCTCGGCTTCGCGGTAAATGGCTTGATCGATGACAACCCTGCACGAATCCTTCGAAAAAACGGCATGCAGCCGGGCGACGTGTTGATCCTCACCAAACCCATCGGCACCGGCACGCTATTCGCCGCACACGCAAGGCTTGCCGCGAAAGGGCGCTGGATCGATGGCGCGCTGAAATCGATGGTGATTTCGAATCGGCTCGGTGCGAAATGTTTGAGCGAATTCGGCGCGACGGCGTGCACCGATTTAACGGGTTTCGGGCTACTCGGCCACCTCGTTGAAATGACCCGTCCATCGGGTGTTGACGCGGAATTGAATTTGAGTGCGTTGCCGCTTCTGGACGGCGCGGAGGAGTGCGTTGCGATGGGCATCGTAAGCTCGCTACAGAGCGCCAACGTTCGCTTGCGCCGCGCGCTTAGAAATCAAGAAGCAATGGTCAAACATCCGCGCTATCCGTTAATTTTTGATCCGCAAACGGCGGGTGGTTTGCTGGCGAGTGTTCCAGCGGATCGCGTTGAGGCTTGCATTCAGGCGCTCAGAGAATTGGGCTACGTGCACACCGTTGCCATTGGGCGAATTCTTGCGCAGGGCGAGGCGTTGGAGCCGATTGTTTTGATTGAGTAGGCGACTTCGGTAGCACCTGCGAATGTCTACGCCAGAAGCGCCAATGTCAATCAGCTTTATGTTCATAAGCCTTAATTAATAAGGCTACTGATGCGTTTATTTATATTTTTGAGCTGCGCAAAAAACGCCACCTAGGCCACATTTTTTGAGGCGTTTGCTGATAGTGGCGTTCCAATCGCCGCCTTGATCGTGAGTCGCGAATCCTCCTTGTAGAGACCTCGGCAGCACTGCCATTTCCGTCATTCCCGCGAAGGCGGGAATCCATCGTTGATGAGGAACCATGTTCCAAGTGCTTGATTTCGCTCAACTCCCAATGGATTCCCGCCTGCGCGGGAATGACGACAGGGAGGATTGGCGCTTGCCCGGGTATTTCGCGCAAACGCTGTCGGGTTTGTTGCCGCGATTTCGGTTACCTTGATGAGATCAATCTAAGGGACACCGGCATGGCGCGTTTTGTTTGGTTAGCGACGCCGTTGGTCGCTTGGAGTGTCGGGTTCACGTCCCTGGCCAGCGCAGAGACTTACACCCAGGTCGTCAGTTCGTTTAATCACACCTGCGCGATTTATGGCAGTGGCGGATTGCATTGCTGGGGGCTCAACGCGTCGGGGCAGTTGGGTGATGGTACGACCGCCAATTCCGCGATTCCGGTTGTGGTGCCGGGGTTGGTTGGCGTTACTTCGGTATCAGCGGGGAGGGTTCACACCTGTGCGCTGGCTCAGGGCGTGGTGAAGTGCTGGGGCGACGGCAGTGAGGGCCAGCTGGGCAACGGCACGACCAATTCAAGCCCGACGCCGGTGACGGTGGTCGGTCTGGCAGCGTTCAGCAATCAACCGGTGGCCGTTGCCGTGGGCGCGGACTTCAGCTGCGCGCAAACGCTTAACGCTGTTACCGGAGCCAGCACGGTGCGTTGCTGGGGCGGCAACTCTGCCGGTCAGGTGGGCAGCGGCTCGGCCAACGCGCAAGTGTTTGCGCCCGCCACCGTGACGGGACTGACGGGTGTAACGCACGTGGGTGCCGGATCGTACTTTGCGTGCGCGGTTGCCAGCGGCACGGTGCGCTGCTGGGGTAGCAACATCAGCGGGCAGTTCGGGAATGGGACACAGGGCTTGGGCAGCAACGTGCCGGGCGCAGCGGCGACGGGCATTACGAATGCCACGACCGTCACGGCGGGCGGCTCGCATGTGTGCGCCGCCAACGGTACGACGGGGGACGCGTGGTGCTGGGGGGATCGCGGTTTCGGGCAGTTGGGAGACGGCACGATCGTGCGCAATAGTTCCATTACGTCCCCCGTTTACTTTGGTGTGTCGTTTCGCCCGACCAAAGTGTTTGCAGCCAATGCCGGCAGCTGCGCTACCGTGAGCGGTCAGGCGTTTTGTTGGGGGCTCAACAATTACGGGCAGTTGGGCAATGTGGGTCAGCCCGTTGCCAACAGCGGCTCGCCATTGCCGGTGACGGGGCTCAGTAGTGGCGTCGCTTCGATGGCGGCGGGTCTCAACCACGCCTGCGCGATCAACACGGCTGGGGCGTTGAGCTGCTGGGGCGACAACTCGTTAGGCCAGCGCGGCAGCTTGCCGTTCGGCGCAGGCAATCCGCTCTTCGCGCCCATCGGCGTGGTGAAGTGCAGTCTCGATCTCGACGGCGACGGGCAAGTGCTGGCCACCACCGATGCGGTGCTCATGGCACGCGCAGCGCTCGGCTACAACGGCACAGCACTCACCGGGAATGCGCTGGGCGCGACGGCACCTCGGCGCAGCTCGGCGGATTTACTGAGTTACCTCTCGGCGAGTTGCGGGATCGAGCCTTAGCGCGTTGACTCCGTACGGTGCGGTTCAACGCGTCGGGGGATGTTTGCCGCCGAATGGGTGTGCGTGGTTTCGCAATGCCGTAGGCTATGATGTGTTCGAACGATAGCGATCAACGCTTCATCAGCCCAGCGGGCATCGTGATCGCGCCAATCCTAGGGGATAGCCATGATTCTTGAACTAGCCGATATCCGAATTGCGCCGGGAAAACAAGCCGAGTTTGACGCGGCGATCATTAAGGGTTTGGAGACGGTGATCAGCCGCGCCAATGGGTTTCGCGGCTACAAGGTCAACAAAGGCGTCGAGTCGCCCGAGCGCTACATTTTGATGATTTACTGGGCAACGCTTGAGGATCACACGGTGGCGTTTCGCCAAGGGCCGTTGTTTGCTGAATGGCGGGCGATCGTCGGGCCGTTTTTCGCGGTGCCGCCGACAGTGGAGCATTTCACGCTGCTTCAAAAATCGCGCTGAGTTTTGGCAGTCAAAGACCTCTGCACAACCCTCATTTCCGTCATTCCCGCGAAGGCGGGAATCTATCGTCGATGAAAAGCCATGTTCCAAGTGATTGATTTTGCTCAATTCACCATGGATTCCCGGCTGCGCGGGAATGACGAGTTGGGTCAAATTTGCGCTCAGTCGGCAGTTGTGCAGAGGTCTTAGTCAATGAGCAATAAAGAACGGCCGCATTAGCGGCCGTTTTTACGAACAAGCGCAACCTTACTTCGAGAACAAATACGTCATGCCAAAGCCTGCGCCGTTGCCGGTCACGCCCTCAGCGCGGGCGCGTGCAACGTAGGCATCAAGCACGAGCTTTTTGTTGACCGCGTAGGCAAGGGACGCCAGCACCTGCGTGCTGTTCGCGCCGCTCTGACGGGTGCCAGACACTTCGAGCGCTGCTGAAACAGGGCCGTCGATGGCGCGGCCTAAGCTTGCCGACCAGCCGTAGCGGTTGCGCGAACCGCCAAACACGCCGTCGCCCAAGCGCGTCCAACCAAGATTCAAATCCGAGTGGAAGCCCGCGAAATCAAAGCCCGCCAGCGCGGTGAGGGTGACATTGGGATTGTCGCTGCGAAACGCGCTGCTACCGGTTGGCAAGCTGGTGACAAGCTGTGCGCCCACGGCGGTGGCGTCGTTGAGCTTGGTGACGAATTTCAAGCCGACCGACGCATCGCTCACGCCAGTGTCAGATTCGCCAAAGCCACGCACACGAAGGTAGGGAGCCACGCCAACGATCAGTCCCAAGTTGTCGCTGATGCCGTACTTGAGCGTTAGGCCAATGCCATCGGAGCGCACGCCAGCGGCTTTGGCGTAGTCGTAGCCCGCTTCGAGCTCGAAGTAGCCGGGAGCCGAGAGCACAGCGGGGCTGCCGACGCCGGGGCGATAGGGCGTGACTTCTGGATCAGCTGCGATGGCGGCGAATGAGAGGCTGGCGGCAATGGCGGCCGCAGTGATTTTTGTGGTGTTCATGGTTTTCATCTTTTTAACGGAAGGGCTCGCGAACTCGAGAGCCAGACGGCGCTTTGGGTACGAGCGCGTTCCCCGAACTGATTCGGGTTAACACTGATTCTGTGCTGTGCTGCAGCAAAGTGCAAGGCAAGTCATTGATTTGCATGGAAATTAGGAAACGACGTACGTTGCACACCACAGAATAGTCAGCTTAACTATCGAACGCCATAATAAATAAGGGCTACACGGTGAAATTGCATATTTTTGACACTACATAAAATTACGACCTAGCCCATATAAATCGTGGCATTTGTCAATTCGGCTGTGTGTGCGTCGCGTTCGGGCGCTACCAAGTCAGCGCAATGTCCCGATCGCGTGACCAATCTCGCTCCGTTTCCAGCGTGATGATGCTGACGTTTTGCACGAGGCCACGGTAGCTGTCGCGGGTGACGACGGCGGCGTTTCGGATGAGCGCATCAAATTGATTCGGTTGCTCAGCGCGGGCGAGCGTAATGTGTGGTTCGTATTCAAATTCGGGGCGCAAAAATTCAGCCAGCGGCCCGCGATAGAGCCGATCATGCATCTCGGTGAATGCGTCTCGTCCGACTTGAGTGGCGAGCCCCACGAACTCGTTTTGCGCGCTCCACAGGCCGTTCATCACCACCGGAAACGCTGGCCAAGCGCGCACCACTTTTTGCACGTGCGCCGTCAGTTGATCGAGCGTGAGCCGCGAATGAAATGGGAAAACAAGCGTCAAATGCGGCGGCATCACATTCCCAAGCGGATCGTATTGCCCACGAAACCGATCAATCGCCGCAACGTTGGCAAACGTCGGAAACCACACCACCGCACGACGCGGCAGCGA
>JAAFHR010000160.1 GCA_013298455.1 Betaproteobacteria bacterium
GGTTGTTGCCGCCTTCAGTGCGGCCATCGCCGCATCAACAGAATCACGCCCTCGAAACGGTCTGGACATCGCGCACTCCCTAACTGAGATGCGCCTATTATCTATCTATTGAATTAGAAATGGAATCACATGCTCAATCGCGGCTTGTTCGCGCGCAGCCTGGAGTACATCGTCGCGTAGGTCGATCGTGGTTCTCATGATTTTGTAAGCGTTGAGTATGGATGGAGTATTTTGTCATCAACGCATCAAACTATCAATTGACAGGCGAGCGGATAGATCTTGGAGCCAATTTGAGCCATTAGCCTCAACGACGATCAAGCTCGAACTTCGTGAATTGACTCGACCCACTTAGGCTGCTTCGCTGGTCTGCCCGCCCTACCGATCGTCGTTCGCCGCTTCGTCAAATCCGCCAGCCCCGACAAAAAAGCCCCGTCACCCATTGCCCAGCCCTTGTTCACGCAATCTCGGATTCGAGCTAGCTCCGCATCATTTCGTGCAACGCCCATCGACTGAAACATCTCAAGATACGCTGCTGAGCGAGTGCTCACGTCCGCCCCAAGCGAAGCATACACAGCGTGGGGCGAAATCAAATCGTCCGCCACCGAAAGCGCATTCCCACGATGACTCGACCATTTATAGTCGCCCGCCTGCGCCACCATTCCAGCCCGCACCGGATTGAGTTCAAAGTAGTGCATCAGTCGCACAAGATAAGTGTCGGCCTGAATCGCCGTGGCGCGGTAGCGCCCCTCGAAGAGGGTGCCCGTTCGCTGGTACCGGCGATCGAAGTACTGCACGTAGAGACGCCCAAAACGCTGCATCGCCTTTGGTGCGCTCGACGCATCCATTGGTGTCGCCAAGAGATGCAGATGATTCGTCATCAACACATAGGCGTGAATTGCCAAGTTGTGACGTTTCGCAGCGCCGGAGAGCGTGCTGCGCAGGAAGTGAAGATCGTCTTCCTCGCCAACAATGGGCTTGCGATCATTGCCACGCAGAATCAGGTGCAAGGGCATGGAGGGGGCGAAATAGCGAGGAAACCTAGCCATCGGAGCAGTTTAGCTGATTAATTCGAGTCTGACCCTGAGGTTTCCCATTCGATAAAGACCGCCACCGCGCCCCAGGTGCACCAAGCGTTTCTGGCGCGGCTCAAGTCGATGCTCCCAGCGGGCTGTCAGCCCATCGTGATCACCGACGCGGGGTTTCGTTCGCCATGGTTTCGCGCGGTCGAGGCGCAGGGCTGGCACTGGGTCGGACGCAAGCGAAACCGGGAGATGCTTCGAGAGTACAACGCCCCCGATACGCCCGCCAAGCCTAACGCACGGTGGTTTGACTGCAAGCGCTTGTACGATAAAGCCAGCACTACAGCGCTCGATCTGGGGCGATTCGAGTGCGTTCGAAATCACCCGCATCTGCATCGCTTGGTGCTCATCAAAGCTGCGCCTAAAGGGCGCATCAAAGTCACCGCCCACGGAGAAAAGTGCCGCAGCAATCACAGCCAGAAGCAAGCCCGCGCGCAGCGCGAGCCTTGGTTGTTGGCCGCCTCGCTCTCGCTGGCTCACTTAAGCGCTCAGACCATCGTCAATCTCTACACGCAGCGCATGCAAATCGAACAATCGTTTCGAGATACCAAGAACGCACGATGGGGGCTGGGGCTCTCAGAGAGCCAGAGCCGAAGCCCGGAACGACTGGCGGTGTTGGCCTTGATAGCCAGTCTGGCTGAGTTCGTGTTCCGGTTGATCGGCCAGTGCGCGATCAAGCATCACTTGCAATACGACTTGCAGTTGACCAACCGCAAATCGCGCCCCGAGATCTCTGTGATTCGCGCGGGCAAGCTGCTCATCAATGCAGCGCTCTGCCGCTTCACCGCGGAGGAGTTCCGACAAACGATGCGGGCGTGGACGTCACCTCATTGGGCGCGACGAACATGATCAGAAATTTGTGGGGAAACCTCAGAGTCTGACCCCAATTATGATAAACCTTCGCTATCTATTCTGGCCAAGGTGTGAATGGTGCCACGCCGATCACCTGCGCTGTACGGGCGTCGATGATTATCGTGAAGTCCTTGTTTCTAGCCTTTAGGCCCTGAAAGCGAACCGCGTCGGCTGACAGGTTACGTTCCGCAAGCCACGCGTCGATATGAGACTCCCGCCCAGCGTTCAGTCGCTTGAGCTCGCTGATCGGTTGCGCGCGGGACAGTATGTCTTGCTGCATATTCTCTAAGGGTTGGTGGTGCTGCGGGAAATGCCCGTAATCACTGCCGCTGAAGAGCACTCGCTCTCGCTCAGAAGAGGATGAGGGCGTTCTCGTACCTACCCACTTTGGACCGAACCACGGAAGCGATCGAGCCTCCGCTACGAGCTCTTCACTCGAAACATCGCTTGCCTGAATCACGTCGAAGCGATGCCCCAGCGCCGCCACGTATACAGGACGTCCTGCAAATAGCGTAAACACACCGTAACTCAATGCGAGCACCTGAAGAACGCCGATGACAAACAAATCAAACTTGAGCGACTTTTTTCCAGACTTGAAAACCACAAACGTGAGTAGGGGGCCCAGAACGACGTCTACCGCCAGGAGCATGAGAAAGATGTTGAGCCCACCCACCGCGTCGAACAATGGGGGCGGGTACCATACAGTCCAAAAAAAGCTGAGTAAGATCAACCCTATGCTGGCGCAGATGCCGAAGTGGACAAGCGCAGCTCGAAATCGTGACATTGGCCGTGGCGTACCTTTCTGTACAAAAATGTATGAAGAGTATTGGCTATCTAGCGCGTACCGGGGTCATTTACATTGGGACGGTAGGTATTGAGTCTGAACAGTTGTTCCAGCAGCCGCACTGCAATCGAATGAAAAAGTACCGTTCGCGTTTGCCGAAATTTGTAGCGCCATCAATCTACCCTGCGCAACTCCTGTTTTTGCGCCCAACGTTGACACAACTAGAGCCGGTGCGGCCAGAGTCGCGCCAGGTGTATACGTAATCAATGCAACGTTGTCCGTATTGGCGGCAACGGCTGTCCCCACCTGCAAGGCAGATGGCCACAGGCCTTGAGCAATCGCGTACTCGGCAACCAACGTTGATGCGACATTTCGGTTGAAAGAAATCGCTTCTGAGACCCTAGTACGTACCGTGTAATCTTGATAGGCAGGGATCGCAATCGCCGCGAGAATTCCAATAATCGCCACTACGATCATTAGCTCAATCAGTGTAAAGCCACGAACCGACTTGCGACCCATTCTTGAACTCGCTTTCCTAAAATCATGAACGCAAGAAAAAAGGCTCCCGTGGAGGAGCCTTTCCGCTAAAAGTAAATGATGCTGTTTATTTGCACTGCGACGGAAGGTATTTTGGATTGACATTCGTTCCGGCGGCAGTATTGCAAGCAACGGAGAACGTGTCATTGCCGGCACCACCCCACGTTGCGGTATGAGCAACGAGTCCACCGGTCGCTGGCCCCGTTCCTGCACCGAGTGTCGATGTAACGGTGAACGGGGTTGCTAGCGCGGCACCTGCACCGGCAGTAACACCGATAGCTGAAATGTTTTGGACGCTAGTTGGCGCTGCTGGCGTGAACTGCTGTGCAGTAGGCCAAGCCCCGTTAGAGACCGCGAATTCGACTGCCGTATTAATGGCGTTACGATTGAAAGTCGCCGCTTCAGTTACCCGCGCGCGAACCGTGTAGTCCTGGTACGCCGGAATCGCAATAGCCGCCAAAATACCGATAATCGCCACGACGATCATCAACTCGATCAGGGTGAAACCCTTTTGAATAGAACGCTTCATTTTCAATTTCCTTCCCCGATTTGGGAGTTATCACCAGCGGAGGTCGCTGTATGGCTTCTTTGGATGCAGCGGGCGTGCCACCTTGGGTGGGTTTGTCCTAATTGATTGATAAATAAGGAGAAAGTTTTTTGGTGATGTGTGTTTCCCGGAGGAATCTGATCGGGGTTGCGCGGCCAGCGGTTGAAATGTGACGTTTTTTGTCACGGGCGTGACGTGGGGTGACGAGCTGGTTATGCGCCACATCTTGCCTATAAGCATTTCCTCCGCAACTCATTTCTTCATTGGGCTTAAGTGCTAAATCCTGCATTTTCATTATTTATTCCGAAAGACACGTAGCCCAATAAAAAAACAGTTTCTGCCAATAAGCTGTTTCTGCAGTTTCAATGAACGACGGTGGACACTTAACGTTCCTGCGAGCGTCGGGCGAATAGCTCAGCATGCATTGTTCGTGCGCTGCCGGGTTCACGAATTGGAAGGTTTCTGGGAGAGCGGCCCGGTTTGCGGCGCTGGCTAGTCGTCGAGATCGGCGAACAATTGCGCGCCGGTGATCGTCAGTCCGACGGAGGCGAGCGTGATGATGACTGTGTCGCCGATCTCTGAAAACGGGTGCAGCACCCAAAGGCCGTCGGCACCGATTCGATAAACGTCAACGCTCTTTCGATCAATGTCGATTAGCGCATATTCCTTGAGGCTTTTGATCGCTCGGTAGCTTGCGAATTTGTCGCCTCGATCGAACGCGGCGGTGCTGGGGGAGAGGACTTCGAAGATGAGCGTTGGTTCGCGCTTGATAAGCCGGCTACCCCGATCTGTCTCAGAGCAAGTCACCAATCCATCCGGATAGAAATAGTCACCCCGCTCGGACACTGCAACCTTCATTTCGTTGACATACGTCTTGCATCTTGAACCAACGAGATGTTTGCGAAGTGATTCGCCCAAATTCATCGTGACGGTGATGTGACGATCCTCCGCTCCTGCCATCGCAAAAACCTCGCCGTTGAAAAACTCATGACGAACGGATTGCGTCGCATCCCAGGCGAGAAAATCGTCCGCGGTAAACGGGGTTTTAGGCAGTGCGTGTCCCATGAGCGAATCATACCGCGCTCAAAAACAAAAAAGCCAGCAAACGCTGGCTTTGTCTGTTTGGTGCCGAGGGGGGGACTCGAACCCCCACACTATCACTAGCGGTGGATTTTGAATCCACTGCGTCTACCAATTCCGCCACCCCGGCACGGGTGTTTTCACAACCTAGCCAGAGATTGTAGCAAGGTGGGCGGGGGACGGGGCGCTCGGCGGGCTTTTAGCAGCGCTGCTCATGAGGCGGCGCACTTCGCATTTCCGTTCGGGCTTAGCTGGTCCAAGCCTTGGTTGGATGCCATCAGCCCTTCCACACGCTCAGGGCGATCGGTTTGTTGCTGAACGGCGTTGGTTTGTAGGAGCGGTTCCACTGCAATCGGTTGGGCAAGGAGGGCGTCGTTGTACGAGCGGTTCCACCGCGATTGGCTGCGCGGGAAATGGCGTTGACTTGGGAGGGGACCGCGGTGGAACCGCTCCTACACTGGGTGACATCGTGGCGTTGAGCCTCAACCCGCACCTTAACTCCACGACTCTTCGCGGCAAGCCGCTCCTACAGCGTGGCTAAGCGATGCCTTGGTTGCTGCTGGCGTTCAAAATTTTTGGCGTGTTGAGGCGGCGGGCGGTGATGCGTTTTTTGCTTTTGAGCCAAGTCTCGACCACGTCCCAAACGGGTTCGGATTTGCCCGCTGCGGCGGCGTCTCGGGCGGCCTCTGAGACGGGCGCCCAGCCTGCTACTTTGTACGTTTTGCCCGCTTCGATCAGCTTACCGCTGAGTCGCATGTCGCTGATGCGTTTGCCTTGCGCGGCGAGCGGATCGATGGTGTACTGCAGACCGCCTACTCGCACCATGTCGCCGCCCTGCTGGTAATACGGATCGGGATTGAAGAGGTTATCGGCGACGTCTTCCAAGACGGTTTTGATGGTGTCGCCGGTCATCTCCGAAACGGTGGTGTGCGAGTAGGTCGTGGCGGTTTGATCCATGACGTGCTCGCGAGTGATCGCTTGGCCCGACAAGAGCGATGTGCCCCAACGAAACCCCGGCGAAAAGGCGATTTCACAGTTCTTTGATTCCATGAGCGCATCAAGGATCAATTGATCGAAGCTGCCGTTGAAATTGCCACGGCGGTAGAGCATGGCGTCGGTGCGGGCGAGCGGTTCGTTAAGCTTTGATTCGTACGGCGCGCGGATTTTGGTGATGAGCGAATCCATCGCAGAATCAGCGGCGAGCAAGTTCGAAAACACCGGCATCAGCTTGTAGCGAAAATCTGCGATCTGGCCGTTTTTCACGTCGAAATCGAGCACGCCGAGAAATTTGCTGTTGGATCCGGCGTTGGTGACGAGCGTTGTGCCACCGGGGCTTTTGACGGGGATCGCACCGGGCACGCCATCATGCGTGTGGCCACCCAAAATCGCGTCGACACCGCGAACACGGCTCGCGAGTTTTAGATCAACGTCCATGCCGTTGTGTGAGAGCAGCACGACCACTTTCGCACCCTTTGAGCGTGCTTCATCGACAGTTTTCTGCATGTCTTCTTCACGAATCCCGAAGCTCCAATCGGGCGTGAAATAGCGCGGGTTGGCAATCGGCGTGTAGGGAAACGCTTGACCGATGATGGCGATGAGCACGCCGTTCATTTCTCGAAGCGTGTAGGGCTTGAAAACCAAGTCTTCGAAGTCGGTCGTTTTGACGTTGTTGGCGAGAAATTCGACCTTGCCTTTGAAATCCTTCTCAACAATTTCTTTGACCCGCGCCGCGCCTTGTGTGAATTCCCAATGCCCCGTCATGATGTCAACACCGAGCGCGAGACAGGCATCGACCATGTCTTGGCCTTTCGTCCACAGCGCCGTTGCTGAGCCCTGCCATGTGTCGCCGCCATCGAGCAGCAGTGCGCCGGGTCGCGACGCTTTGAGCTGCTTCACGAGTGTGGCGAGATGTGCGAAACCGCCGATCTTGCCGTAGGTTTTCGCAGCCGCTTCGAAATCTAGGTAGGTGAAGGCATGCGCTTCACGCGTGCCGCGTTTCACGTTGAACGCCTTGAGCAAATGTTCGCCGACCAGATGCGGCGCTTTGTTCAGCGCGCCGCCGAATCCCAAATTCACATTGGGTTCGCGAAAGTAGATCGGTTTGAGCTGCGCGTGGCAATCCGTCATGTGCAGAAAATGCACGTTGCCGAAACGCGGCAGATCGTAAAACGTTTTTGCATGATCAGCGGCCAGCAAATCACGCGACGACAGCGTTGCGCCCGATGCGGCGGCGATGGCCAAAACGTTGAGGAATTCGCGACGATGCATGGGGGCTCCGGGTTGGTTTTCACCTTCGTCCACGAGGACGAGGATACCGCCTTGAACCCCTCGCCCGCGGGCGGGAGAGGGGCAGGGGTGAGGGTGTATGGCGAAAGAGCGATGCTAAACAGGAGAGGTGGTCGCCGCTACTCGCATCAAAGCGAAAGTGAATTCGTA
>JAAFHR010000161.1 GCA_013298455.1 Betaproteobacteria bacterium
TTGAGAGTTGCCGAGCCTTAAAACGAAGAGACCCGGATGAGCTCCGGGTCTGTTCAATCAGAGGCGCGCTCTGTCACCGATTTAGTGAACGTCTTTCCAGAATTCTTTCTTGAGCCAAATCGCGGCTGCAAGCAAGATCGAGAGCAGGAACATCACCAGAATACCGAGCTGGATGCGCTTTGCCTTGTGCGGCTCAGCCACGTAATCCATGAAATTGGTGAGATCAGCCATCGCCACATCAAACTGCGGCGGCGTCATCCGACCGTCCGTCCCGGGCACCATCGCTTTCACGATGTAGCTCGATTCGACTTTGCCATCTTTCTTCTCGACATGATGCTCAAACGAAGCCATCGTGTTTGAAGCGACAAAGGCTTTCTTGGCAAGCGCTTCAGCGGCGTGATCGTCTTTGACGTCTTTACCGTCGGCCTTGAACGTCATGGTCTTGACGGTATTGGTGCCGGACAGTTCGTGCAAAACATGGGGCATGCCGATGTTGGGCGAGACCAAGTTGTTCCAGCCGATTTCACGCGAATCGTCTTTGTAGAAACCGCGCAAATACGCACCCAAGCGCTCAGTCGTGTAGCTGCGGGCCATCACCGACAAATCAGGTGGCACTGCGCCAAACCATTCTTTGGCGTCTTTTGGATTGATCGCCGCTTTCATGGTGTCACCGATTTTGTCGGTGGTGAACATCAAGTTTTGCTTGATTTGATCCGGCGTGAGCTTGAGATCAGTGAGGCGGTTGTAGCGCATGTACTGCGCGCTGTGGCAGTTGAGGCAATGGTTTACAAACAACCTGGCACCACGCTGCAACGACGCGACGTCGGTGCGATCGGCCGTCGTGCCAACGATTTTCACCTCGGGACCACCCGCTGCGAAGGCCAACGCAGGCAACAGAGAAACGGCGAGGCTCGCCAATAGGATTTTTGCTCTCATCGTCTACTCCGCTGCGGCATGCGCCGAATGCGCACGGCTTGGCGCTGCATCACCCCAGGTCACTCGGGTGGGCTCAGGCTTAGTTTTGTCAACCTTGGTGTACCAAGGCATCAAGAAGAAAAACGCGAAGTAGCCAACGGTGCAAAGGCGTGCGACCCACGTAGCGCGATCTTTGGTGTCAAGAATCGACGACCAATCACCGAACTGGCCCCAGACGCTCGTAGGCTTCACGCCCAAGTAACCTAGGATCACGAAACAAACAATGAAAATCGCAAAGAACGTTTTCCAGTGGTTGCCACGGTAGCGAATGGATTTCACGGCACCGCGATCCAGCCACGGCAGCGCGAAGAAAATCATCACTGCCAAGCCCATGGCCGCAACGCCGGGGAACTGCGAACCGAAAATCGGCGGCACAGCACGAAGGATTGAGTAGTACGGCGTGAAATACCAAACAGGCGCGATGTGATCTGGTGTTTTGAGCGGATCAGCAGGCACGAAATTATTGTGCTCAAGGAAATAGCCGCCCATTTCCGGCATGAAGAAAACGATCGCCGAGAAGATCATCAAAAACACCACCACGCCCACGATGTCTTTCACCGTGAAGTAAGGATGAAACGGAATGCCATCAAGCGGCACACCGGTCTTTGGATCTTTGTTCTTTTTGATCTCGATGCCATCAGGATTGTTGGAGCCAACTTCGTGCAATGCCACGATGTGCGCAGCCACCAAACCCAGAAGCACCAACGGCAACGCGATCACGTGGAAAGCAAAGAAGCGGTTCAGCGTCGCGTCGCCCACCGCGAAATCACCGCGAATCCAGACTGCGAGCTCAGGGCCAATAAACGGCACGGCTGCAAACAGATTCACGATCACCTGCGCGCCCCAGAACGACATTTGTCCCCACGGCAACAGGTAGCCGAAAAAGGCTTCGCCCATCAGCGTCAGGTAAATCAGGCAGCCGAAAATCCAAATCAACTCGCGCGGTTTCCGGTAGCTACCGTAGAGCAAACCACGGCACATGTGCAAATACACCACAACGAAGAACATCGAAGCGCCCGTTGAATGCATGTAACGAATCAGCCAACCGTAGTCGACATCGCGCATGATGTATTCCACCGAGCCAAACGCCGTGGCGGCATCGGGCTTGTAGTTCATCGTCAGGAAGATACCCGTGACGATTTGCAGCACCAGCACCAGAAGCGCGAGCGAGCCGAAGTAATACCAAAAATTGAAGTTTTTGGGCGTGTAGTACTCGGTCAAATGCGCCTTGATCGTCGGGGTGAGCGGTAGTCGCTCATCCACCCATTTCATCAGGCTACTTTTGAACATTGAAGGGGTATTGGAAGCCATGACTTAAGCCTCTTTTCCGTCTGGGGTAATGCCGATGACGAGCTTGGTGCCGTCGATTTTGTGATCTGGAATCGCTAAATTGGTGGGCGCAGGCGAGCCGGTGTAGACGCGCCCTGCAACGTCAAATTTCGAGCCGTGGCAAGGGCAGTAAAACCCACCCAACCAATCGTTGCCCAATTCACCGGGGGTGAGCTTGGCTGTGGGCGCGCAGCCCAGATGAGTACAAACGCCCTCCATCACCACCAAATCAGGCGTAATCGAACGCGTTTTTGCATTCACGTAAGATGGTTGTTTCGATTTTTTCGACTCAGCATCCGAGAGCTGCGAGGCTGGAATTTTTTCTAGCGACGCGATTTGCTCCGGCGTGCGCTTCATCACCCACACGACCTTACCGCGCCATTCCACATTGAGCTTTTCGCCCGGCTTGATCGTGCTGAGATCAACTTCGACCGGTGCGCCGGCGGCCTTGGCACGCTCAGACGGTGCAAGGGTTGCAACAAAAGGCGCGACCACTGCGGCGCCGGTGATTGCGCCTGGCACGACCGCAGTAGCGATCGCCATGCGGCGTCTTGATTCATTGACTGGTTCGCTCATTCGCTTCCCGTGATTCCACTAAGGCTTGAGGGGCGGAATGCCCCGTTTTTTCTTGCTCCCCGCCCGATCCGATGTGTGCACGTAGCGCCCTGCTCGCTCGCAGTTCTCGCTCTTAATGCCGCAACGGCTTCTATCGCCGGGATTAACCCTGAGATTTTATCTGATTGCGTTGTGTTGGCGCTACAAATTGGCCTCAAAGCCCCGTGGATATGCGGTTGCGGCCTACCGAGCGTGACCAGGAGGGGCTGCAGACCGCTCAGCCGGTCGTCAACCCGGCAGGCCGCTCTCAGCCGCTAGTCAACAGGCTGGCAATCAATTTCGGTAGACGAAAGTGCGATCCCAGCGCACAATCAACCGCTCGGGCGTTACATGCCAACCCAACCAAGGTGCACCTATGAAGATTCGATCTAGCCCTGTGCGGCAGTCCCTGCTCTCAGCCCTGTGCGTCGCAACCACCGTCTACCACGGCGCGGTGATTGCTGCCGATAGCGTGCCGCCTGCGAGCGTTCATCAAGACACCCTCACCGAAGCACGCGCAGCGGTCAAGGCCGAGCGCTGGCCCGAGGCGATCAAGCTCCTGGAGCAGGCCATTGATCGCTCCCCCAAAGACGCCGATGCCTTCAACCTGCTTGCCTATTCACAACGCAAATCCGGCCAAATCGAAAAGGCGTTAAAAAACTACAAGATCGCGCTCAAGATCGACCCGGATCACCTCGGGGCCCATGAGTACATCGGTGAAGCCTACGTTTTGCTCGGCAACGCGAAGGAGGCTCAAGTTCACCTCAAGCACTTAGAGCGGCTCTGCCCCAAAGGTTGCGAGGAGCGGGACGATTTGCAACGCGCAATTTCTGAAGCGAAGAAAAAACGCTAAGAGCCGCACCCGGCGAGCCCGGTAGAGGCGGCTGCCACATGTCTGCGAACGCGTTCGCTCAGCGAGCGGTCTTCAGCCGACCGCCACCTGATTTTTACCGTTGCGTTTGGCTTGGTACATCGCGCTGTCGGCGCGGCGCAGCAAATCGTAGGACGTTCCTGCACCGACCGCGATACCAATGCTGAGCGTCATGTCGATCGCCTTACCGCCAACCAGCAGTGGCTTCGCGGTGACGGAGTTCAACAGTTTCTCCGCCACGCCGCGAGCAGCCTCCAACGTGGCATTGGGCAACAACACCACAAACTCATCACCACCCAAACGCCCGCACACATCAGATCGCCGCAGCTCGTGTTCGAGCAACCGCGCAACGCAAACCAGCGAAACGTCTCCTGCGGCGTGACCAAAAACATCGTTAATCTGCTTGAAGTTATCAATATCAATCACCAGCACGGCAGATTCGTGGCGGTCACGCGCCGCGAGCTTCAAGACCGAGTCAGCCCCTTCGCTGAACGCTCGACGATTTCTGAGCCCTGTCAAAGCGTCGGTGTCGGCCTGCGCGGTGGCGATTTGTGTGGCCTCACGAAGCTCGTGCGCCAATCGAAAGCTCTCATCCATCGCCTTGCTGTGCACAGACACGCCACGCATCGACGACAAAAACGACCAAAAACCCGCGATAGCCAACAGCACTGAAGTGATCTCGCCCTTACTCACAAACACAAACAGAATCGGCAGCAACACCGCGCAAATCACCGCAACCGCGAGCCACACAAACACGCCGTAAGCTGAGAGCGCCGAGCCAGCCAAGCCAATCAGAAAGACATAGGTCACCACCATCAGAAACATCGAATCACTCGGCACAACCAAGAGTGAACCCACACCCCACACTAGGCTCGATGCGATGAGTGTGGCCACATACGGTGGCAACCAAGGCAACACGGCTTCACCCTGTGGATTGCGGCGACGATAGGTGATGAACAACACCAAACGCACGACCGACATCAGCACGAGCGCCAATAACCAAGCACTCAGCGCCGAACGCCCCGATTCATTAAGCCCTTGCCACACCACGGCGGCCCAGAGCCCGCCACCAATCAACGACGCCAGCACCGCATGCCCCGATTGCCGGTACAGCAGTTGCACCTTGTCAACTTTGACGGCGATGGCAAAGTTGGGATCGGTCTGGCCTACTGATTCGTCAGTTCGCGTCATTGCGTTTTCTCGAATAGTTCGCGAAACGGAAAAGTTGCGATGTCGCCACAACTCACCCCGGCAACGTCAATGGACGTGCTTGGTAGGTCGTGCGCCAGTTTGACACATCGGTCAGCATGATGTCGGCCAGATTTTTGAGCCTTGCCGAGAGCCGCGCGTAGTCAATCGGATCCTTGAGCATTGCGCGCTTCAATCGTTCGAGCCGCGACACCGTCACTTGTGATCGAAACGCGACGCCTGCGAAATCGCCTTGCATCCGAATGCCGTAAATCGATGCGCCGAGCGCGGGCAGCACGGCTGTTAAAAACGTCACAATTTCCGTCATTCCAACCTTGCCGACGAGCCCCATCGGAATGCCGGATATCTTGGCGATGATCCACGCCACACAGGCCACAATCGTAGAGATGAAGAGCACTTCCCCCGCTTGATGCAAACGATGCTCGAGCTTGTGCATGCGCCCCGCGTTGGTTTGTTGATACGCCATTTGCTCGTCAATGAGCTTGAGCGCCATATCGCGAACCCGCGTCAGATACGCCGTGTCGGCATTCACATTCGGTAAACCCGTTTCGCGCGCTGTCGCGCGGGCGAGCCATCCGACCCAGCCCGGAACCGCCGCTGCATCGCGCCCGCTGTGGCTAGCGTGGCTTCTGAGCCCTAACTCACCGAGCACGCTCGTCAATGCGAGCGCACGGAGCTGCTCTGCCAAATGCCGATTGTCCATCCAGCGCTCATGCCAACCGAAACGTTTGCCCGCATTGGTGTTGATCAAAATCAAAATCACGCAGACCAACTCGCCGATGATGATCGGGAGCTTAAACGCGGGGAACAACAAGCCCGAGAGCGCAAGCATCACCGCAATCGCCGCGAGCGTGAAGTTGGCTACGAATCCAGAGCGAAACACCTGCGCGAAATACGACGCGGCCGTGTCTGCAAGGCCGTAGCGATGTGTGAGCCTGTCAGCGAATTCGCGCTTCGGATTCGAGCCATCGTCACCAATTTCTACCGCACTGTGCGAGAGCAAAGCCCGTAGCTCTGCGCTACTCGCGTCCGCCTGCATCGGTTTCATGTCGCGCCGAGAAATCGGTCGAACGCCCGTGATCGCAAGCAACAACGGATAGGGCAGCGCAGGCGTGCTGGTTGCTGCGCGTTCTTTGTAAAACCGAGCGAGCATCCGGGTATCGACCTTGTGTTCCGGCGGAATGGTGAGCGCTGCAACGACTTGCGCGATTGCAACGTCTGCCGCAGCGCGCGGCACGATTTCCACGCTCGGCTGCTCAATTTCAGCGTCACTCAAGCCGGTCCACAAAAGCTCCGCTGGCGCATCGGTGTGGGTGTTCAGATGAATCACCGGAATGTGCCGAGCCACCGCATCGGCGACCACGCGCGACGTGCCACCGCGCCCACGATTCGGGTCTCCGTCCCAGAGCGCCAAGAGCACATCGCATTGCTCCAAGAGCAATCGCCCCACGGCCTCATACGCAGCAGTTGCCTCAGCGTGATTACCCGGTAACTCAAAGGTCGACGTGGCTTGATCCAGCAGCGAAACGAAATCATCATGATGTGCGCCCGCTGAGAAATCGTTCGCGTACTGCTCGCGCGGAAACGGCAAACAGGCGTCTACTCGCCAACCGGCCGCGAGCGCAGCTTTGGCAACGATCGTATCTGCGCCGTCGGCCAGAGCTGAGAGCATGCGAAGTTGCGGTGGTTGGCTCGCGTACGCCGCTGGGTGTGACTTCTGGACGTGCAACGCCGCCTCTCCGATCCGCGCGAGTGCAGTTTGGACAGCCTGCGCGAGCGCCTCGCGGTCAACGCCATCCATTCGATGGTCCCGATGACCGGTCACCGCAACGGATAAACACAATCGAGGCTTCATCGAATCATGCGCGCCACTGTCAAAGTTCGTCACGTCCTTCACGCTTCAACCCCCATTTTTTTCAGAAACAGCGGCCAGCGCGCTTCGCTTGGCAAACGCGAGCACGGCGATCGAAGGGGTTGCGTCGGGTGCGACCGCAGTTTGGAGCATCGTCCAACCATTTGCGTGATTGCCCGGTTCAATCCGCGCAGACGTTCGATTAGCGCTTATGTCGCTACCCAATATGACTTTGACTGAGCACATATTCAATAGGGCGTCAGATGGTAGCGTTGGCTTACCGTTGAGCGCTTCGAGCAGATGCTGCGCAAACCGCTGAAAGGTTGCATTGGATGAAAGCCGCGTCCACTGCCGCTCGCGAAACTTCTCCGGCACCAGAGCAGCCGTTTCCAAAACGTCCCCCAAAATCACCGGAAAGAAAAACGCTTTGTTGTCTGCCATCAGATGCGAGCGATCCACGGCTAGCTTCCACTCCAG
>JAAFHR010000162.1 GCA_013298455.1 Betaproteobacteria bacterium
GCTCCTTGGCGCCGATGTGACGAACGGTGTAGATCGTGGTGTTAGTGCCTTTGGACGACGAAAAATCACTGGAATCGAGCTTGGGCACTGCGTAGCCGCGCGTGGCTTCCGCTGCGGGTAAGACTCGCCAATACGAGAGATCGCGAACCAGCGCGAATCCGTTTGAACGAAGAATGGACTCAAGAAGCGGCACGACCTCAGATCGCGGAATGGGCTTTGCCGTTCGAATCGTCACCGTACCCTGAACGGCCGGTGAAATGATGTAGCTCTCTCCAAGCAAATCACCTAGGATATTTTTGACGATTTCTCGAATGTCGCCGTTTTCGAACGACAAGGACACTGGAGGTCCGCCGCTGTCAGCACCACCACGCGGTTGGCCAGGCTGCACCACCACTCCCGTGCCGCGTTGAATCACTTCGAGCGACTTGGGCTGGGCAACGTTTGGTTCGGCCAACCGAGAGCGAGAAGAGGAATCCATGCTAACGCTCTGACGAGATTCGACGGATGTCGCTGCCCGGACCGGCGCGCTGGCGGCTGACGAAGGCATGAGATCAGATGCGTTAGCCGCGTAGGCAAAACCAATCACAACAAGGGTGGCCGCGTATCGCAGTACCCGCTGGAGAGGCGCACTTTGCGGCGTGAGAGAACTGCAGGTCATTGTTTTCTTATCCATGGTAAGTCAAGCCGAGAGCGGCTCAATTGGCTCGCCCAGTCGCAGACATCCAAGCGCGACGTCGGTCTTCAACAATCGCGTTGTCTGTGTAATCGGGAACGCCCGCCGTACGGGCTTGGCGACGCATTTCGGCCACGCGTTCGCGATTTGCCGCCGTTTCGCGCTCCGCCGCTGCTGCAGCGGCTGCTGCGGCCACGGCTGGTGAAACGGCAGCGGCAGCGGGTTCAAGAGGAGGCGGTTGTGCCGGCGCTGAAGGGGGCGGCGGGGCGGCCGCAGCCACTGGTGTGGGCGGTGGCGGAAGTCGCCCTGAGGCCGTGAATTTCGACAGAGTGAGCGTGTCGGTTTCACCGGCGAAAGCCAAAACCACCGAATCGGTGCCCACGGATTGCACTTGCATTTCTTGCAAAAATTCACCCGACTTTACGGTCCGAACTCGGCCTCCGGCGACCTCACGCAGATGTGCCACACGCGTTGCTCCCAAATCGATCACCCCAATCAACTGATACAACCCCCTACGAATCTGCGGCTTGGGTGGCTCTGGTGCCACGGCGACGGCGGCTTGAGTTGGCGCGGGGCGGCGGGTTGGGTTGAGTAGTGGTCTCTCGGCGATTTGCGCGTAGGCGCTGGCGTCGGCGGAGAGTTTGAAATCAGGTAGGACGGCCGCGCCATCGGCCTTGGCGCTCGCCGCTGGGAGCTTGATCTCTGGCTCCGCGAGCCCTTGGCCCCAATCGGTCGCCCAGCCGAGCGCGCCGGCCAAGACGACGGCGAGCACGATGAGGAGCTTTTGCAATGTGCTGAGGCTCATGATTTGACTCCCGCAGGGGCCGCCGCGCCAGCCGCCGAAGGTTGTGCTCGCGGCGCGGCTTTTGCGCCGTAGGCCTGTACTTCAAGTTGAGCAGAAATTTCGGGCTCTTGGTTCGGCTGCGGTTTGAATCCTCGCGGCACGGTCGCTCGCAAGGTGAGGTTTTCAATGAACAGATACGGAAGCGCCGTTTCAATGGCGTAGAGCGTTTTTTGAACGTTCGCTGGCGTGCCATTGAAGCCGATGTTGAGCGAGTAGACGCGATAGCCCGAATCCTCTTTGACCGTGGCGGGCTGAATCGAGGTTAATCGTGCGCCGTTGGATTCAATCATCGGCCGAACCAGGTCGGTGAGTTCGGCTCCAGCCGCAGTGGGAATAACGTTTTTGAGATAGAAGCGAGCACCTTCGCGGGCCTTTAACACGTCGAGCGCGCGCTGCTGCTCGGGCTTGTGCGCTGCGAGTTTTTGATAGCGAGCGATTTTTTCTTCCGCTGCTGCCGTCACGCGGTCATAGCGCTGATGAAGCACGTATGCGGGCCAAGCAACGGCGGCGACCGCCACGCAAACGCACAGCAACGCGAGGAGCAGCGCGAGACTTCGGCCTTTGCTTCCGGTTGGGAAAATCATTGCTTTTTCTCCGGCGTACCCACGGACGGCGCCGGAGCGGGCATTACTGGCGGCGTGGCCTTGGCGCCGTCTGATTTGGTGCCGATGGTACCGGTCACGGACGGGGTGGTTACAGCGGCCGCTGGTTTCGCGGCGTCAGCGGGCGGTTTGGTCGCATCAGCCGCCGCCTTCGTGGCTTCGGCGGGCGCTGCAGCCTTGCCAGCCGCTAGGGGTGCGCCAGCAGCGCTGCTGGGCGCGACTTGCATTGGCGTGCCGAGTAACGTGGCGGAATCGGCCAAGGCCATGCCCGCTGGCGCGGCAACACTCACCAACTCGCCAGCAAAATGAAATCGCTCCGCGTTGGGTGCCACACGAGTCATCGCTGCCTTCAAAACTGGCTCTTTGAGCAGCGGCGATTCCTGCACGATCTGTAAGAGCTTCGCACCGCTGCCGGTTTCACCCTGCACGATGACTTCGCGAGTTTTACTGTTGGTCTGTGGCTTGATTTCGAAAGACTGCGCCCACGTGTCATCGGGCAAACGTTTGCCAATGTCTTCGAGCACTTGCACGGCAATTGGAGTGGCGTGTTTACGCTTGAGCAACAAGTTGTACTCGCCGAGCTGCTTATCGAGCTGACGCTGAATCACTGTCGCGGTTTCGGCCTCAGCGCGCGCCACCGTTTCTGCGGGCATCAGTGCAATCACGTACTGCCGCTTTTTAAAAATCGGATAGCCAACGAGTGCGATCACGAGCCCAAGACAAAGGAGCGCCAGAAGCGGTGTAAGCCATCCTGATTTGCTGGTCTCGGACGCTTGTGTCCGGGACGCTTTCAACAGATCAATCCCGTGATCAACATCGGTCGTGGAGAGTACCAGTCGGTCCACGTTCGCGCCGAGTTCGCGCGCTTCTTTGATCATGTCATCTACCCGCGCCTTGGGCGCGGCAAGTACCTCGGCCACGCAAATGCCCTTGGCATTGTCGCGGCGAAGCACCCGAAAATCGTAGTACAGATCGTCGGGTTTCAGCGGCGTGAGGCGATCCAACTCGTATGAGAGCACCTGCGCCAGACGATCTTCAACGCCGATCGGCAGCGCCACTTCGCGACGAAAACCGTTTCGCTCGCCAATTAACAGAGTGGCGGGCTTGAGCTTAGTGGGGTCGCCAGAGAGAAGTTTGTTTCGCTGCAGCGGCGTACTGTCGCCAAAGTCGGCGCCGCTCGGCCAAATTTTCGAATCTGCCGTGGAGAGCATCAACGGTCTTGCGGCACGCTGGGTGCGCGAACGAATCGCCATTGGGATGCATTCGATTAAATGCTGCTTCCACCACGTGAGGAAATGCGTGCCAGTAGCAACGTTGAAGCCATCGCTCGCTTGCGCTGTGGCCGGGGACGAGCTCATCGAGGGGCACCTGAGTTCGGTTGAGTGGCCGCGTCGGGTGCGACGACTGCTTTCGGCCGCTCGCGGCCACGCTGCCACAGGTAAAACTGCGGTTGTATCTGGGTGAGCACATTGACGCGTATCGAGGCATCTCTCGAAGCGCTAAGGCCGTCCACTGAGCGCGCTTCGGCAGAGATTCGCGTAGACAGGCCGCCAGTGGCGAAGTAGGGACTTGAAAACGGAATCGGCGGCACTGGTAGCCCCTCTTGCAGCGCATTGTCGCGCTCGGAGGCCCACGATTGCACGAGCGAGGCATCAAGCCCCGGCACTAACCCGAGCACGGCAGTCGACGCGGTCAACGGATCAATACCTGCCGAGCGCGAAAGCACGGTCAGGTAGGGCGCTACAGCCGAAAAAATCTGCGGGGTCACACCCATCACGTTTTGAAGTTCCTCAATGGCAATAAAAAAGTCGTTACTGGGCATCGTTTTCTTGCCCGCGGCGCGATAGTCGTCGGCTTCAGCCCCGTTGGGGCGCTTGAGATTGTCGGCGTCTGTCCAATCTTTGATGGCCGCCACGATGCTCACCGCGTCTTCTTCTGCAACCCCGGCGCTGGTGAATACATTTTTGAGTAGGGCTTCAGCCGCAAAGTTCAAATCGATTTTAGCAGCCTCATTGCGGGCTGAAACCGTGATTTGAAAGCCGTTTTCGGTCAATTCATGGGTCATTCCGTTGGCTTTCCACTGGGCCAACGCGACTGTTGCGTCAGCAGCACGGGGGCGCGCGAGCTCGAAGAGCATCCGGTGAACGGCCGCATCGGCTGCCGCCTGCAGTTTCGCCACCGTCAGCGCATTGGCGGCCATCTGTGTGGATAAGCGCTGTGATTCGCTAAAGGGCAACGCGATCAGCGACAAAAAAATGACCAAACCGAGCACCACTAACAGCGCAACGCCGCGCTGCGCTTGGCGATCTGGAGAACGAAACGGCGTGCTCATCGCTGCCGCGGCGCAACGCCGTCGATTTGGCAGCGCTGTTTGCTGAAGTCAAAATTGCATCCCACCGCTTGGGTGATTTTGAGCGGTACGACAAGATCGGGCCAGCGATAACCGCCGGTTTCGGTCACGCGGATTTTCACAAGCGATGGCATGCGCGAGACTTCGTCCCAACTATCAACCCAGCTGCCCCCCTCGGGTTGCAACACGGGATCATCGCCCGGGTCAAAGTACGACAGCGCCAAGCTATCGATTCGGTCGGCCAACACGATCGTCTCGCCCGATTTCACGTCGGGCACCTCCTTGGCCTCCGGGTCTTGCGGCAGGCGTTGCAACACCAATTGCTTTTTTTGCGCCTGATCACGGACGGACAGCTGCCACCACAGTACGCCGCCCTCAGCAATGTAGGACGTCACTGGCGCGAGATAGGTGATGCTGTCGCTGCGACCATTGAATTTCAGCGGTTGGTTGAGTTCGCGTCGCCACCGAAGCGGCAAGGTGTTGGCGATGTGTTCGCTCAAAAACGCATGAGTTCGCGTGTACTGCTCGGTACGTTCGTTCGATGCGGTTGTGGCCGTTGTGCTTTGTTCGGCGTTTCTGACCGTGCCGAGCAGGATCGTGGCCAGAAGCGCAAAGAGGATCATCGCGGCGAGTACCTCGATGAGGGTGAAGCCCCTCGCAGCCACGGCGTCACGCAGTCCGCTCCCTCTCCCCCGGAGGGAGAGGGCTGGGGAGAGGGGGGCGTTGAATAGGTGTGTTGACCTCGCGCTCCCATCTATCATCCCCCTCTCCCCTTGCCCCTCTCCCTCCGGGGGAGAGGGGAACCGTACGGCGCGGCTCGCTTTCAACGCGTTCATTGCGCGAGAAGTGGCCGAGGCACGGCGCGCAGGGTGGTGAGCTCGACCGAGCGCTGTTGATCAGTTGCCGAACGCGTCGCTGCGTTACCTGCAACGACTTTCGCTGTGACACGCTTCAAGAAAAACGGCGGGCGAATGGGGTTGTCCGAATCCTCAGAGGGCTCGTCGGTAACGGTCACGGTCCAGCTCATGTTGTCGCCCGAGGAGCCTGACTCCACGCCCTCAGTCAATGGCTTATCGATGCCCGCACTCGCGAGCAAGCTCTGCGCTAAGGTGCTCGCTCGCGACAAATCTGCTGTGACTGCTGCCGCGCGCGTGCCGCCGGAAAACACGCCGGCGAGCGCCGTTAAACACATCGCAGCGATCACCACCGCAACGATCACTTCGATCAGCGTAAAACCCGATGCCCGGTGCCGGGGGAATGCACGCGCCATCATGCGTCGTCAATGGCAACGCGTCCCGTTAACCAATCCACATCAATGCGAAATTCGCGGTCTTTGTTCTTCAATGTGACGCGTCCGCCGGTTGAGCCGCCATCAGGATAGAAACGAATCGAGCCGCGCTTTTCATCTTTGGTTTCGGCGACCGTCGTTGTGAGTTCGAGCGCAATGCCGTCGGGTAGCTTTGATCTTTTGCGCGCGTCTGCCAGTTGAAACGTGCGTGCTTCGAAATCGAATTCAACGCCCACGTCCACGCGTTTGGCAACGGCTTCGGTGCGCGCGAAACGCAGCACTTGTGCAACTTGGCGAGCCGCAGCGCGGTGCTCAGCCCCAGTGACGCCGGATGAGAAAAGCGGTGGCGATAGCGCTGCGACTAACGCCAGAACGATGATGACCGCCAAGAGCTCCAACATCGTGAAGCCGCGCGCTCGTTCGTGTCCAAAGCGCCCTGCCTTGAACGCCTCAACAAACGGCGCTTTCAGAGCATATCGGCCTGCGAAGTCCATTCTATCGGGCGTTCAGCGTAGGCAGTTTTGGCGCGTAACCGCACAAAACCGTTAGCTCTTAACGATGTCGGCGTTTTCGCCTTCGCCGCCTTCTTTGCCATCAGCGCCCAATGACTTGAGCTCAAACGGCGTGTTGTTAGGGCCAGGCACGGTGTATTTGTAGTCGTTCGACCACGGGTCTTTGATGTTGTCTTTGCGCAGATACGGGCCATTCCAATTGCTCAATCCGCCCGGATTTTTGAGGAGCGCTTCGAGCCCTTCTTGCGAGCTGGGGTAGCGGCCAATTTCGAGCTTGAACAAATCAAGCGACTGCACCATCTGACCCATTTCGGTTCGTGCCGCGCCTGCTTTGGCTTTCTCCGTTTGCCCTAAAAAACGCGAGCCAATCGTTGCAGCCAACACGCCAATAATGACGATCACCGCGAGGAGCTCCATCAGCGTAAAGCCCTTTTGGGCGGTGCGCAGCGCGCGCAGTGCGGATTTGTTTTGTAGGTTCATTGTGTTCTCCAAGTCTCGATATCCATCAGGGGCAGAGGGGCTATGACTGCGCCGCTAGCCGTTAAATTCCGTCAATCCGAGCAACGCGCTCAGAAGCGCGTAAATAATGCCGCCAACAACCACAGCGAGCGTGACGATGAGCACCGGCTCCATCAACGCGAGCGCCCGTTTGAGTGACGTATTGACTTCAACGTCATACACGTCGGCGACCTTCATCAGCATGCTGTCGAGCCGACCGGTTTCCTCGCCCACGGCCACCATGTGTACGGCGAGCTTGGGATACAAGCCCGTTTCCATCAATGGCCGCGCGAAACCTTGGCCTTCTTTGAGCCGCGCCAACACACCGTCGAGCGAATTGGCGAGCGCTCGATTGTCGATCGTGTCTTTCACGATGGTGAGCGCGGGCAGCAAGCTCACGCCGTTGCCCAAGAGCGTGCCAAGCGTGCGAGCGAAACGCGCGACTTCGATTTTGCGAAACAAATCGCCAACCACGGGCATCGTGAGCTTTCGCAAATGCCATTTCAGCTCGCCCGCAGGTGTGCGCATCCGGCC
>JAAFHR010000163.1 GCA_013298455.1 Betaproteobacteria bacterium
GGGCAAGGCCGTCGCGGTGCCGGAGCATCTGCCTGGCATGGGAATTTTGGCGTTGGGGGCGCGGCGCGTGGTCGCACCGTCGATTGACACGGACATCGAAGCGCCGTTGGTGGCGGAATCGTCATACGCATCCCGAGCGCGTCCGAATAAAACAGCACCGCAAAAAATTGTCGCGAAACCGATTGCGCCCGCGCCTTCGCCGCCTCCACGCGTGGCACCGGCTTCTGCCGTCGCTGCCGTCGCAGCCGTTGCGCAGGTTCCAGACGACAATTTCGATGACATCGCATTTGATTTTGACGCAGAGTTTTCGCCTGCATCCAGCAACGCCGACGAACCCCCGTTCTGAACAACTGTAGGAGCGGCTTGCCGCGAAACACGCAGCGAATCGCTCCGATGTGATCCAAAGATTTGCGGCAGGCCGCTCCTACAACCTCTCGCCGTTTCGAAAGCTACTTATGCCGTCCCCTCTCATTTCCACGCAGCAACTCGCCGATTTGGCGAGCGATCCAGAGCTCATCATCGTAGACACCCGCCACGATTTGATGAATCATGCACTTGGCCGCGAAGCCTACGCTGCGGCGCACATCCCCGGCGCGATTTTCATGTCGATGGATGACGATTTAGCCGCGCCCAAAAATGGCCGGAACGGACGGCATCCGCTGCCAAGCGCCGACACGTTCGCTGCAACGCTTGGCGCAAAAGGCATCAACAACGACAGCACGGTTGTGGTCTACGACCAAGGTAACTCGATGTTTGTAGGTCGCTTGTGGTGGATGCTCAAGTGGCTGGGGCGTGACAAGGTGTTTGCGCTCGATGGCGGCTTTGCGCAGTGGCAAAAAGAAGGCCGCACCGTCGAAAGCACCGTTAACACGAAGCCCGCAGCCAGTTTCATCGCCCGCGAAAACGCCGCAATGCGCCTAACGATTGATGAAACCGCTGCCACACTCGGCAAGCCAAACCACCGCATCATCGACGCACGAGCGCCCGAGCGCTATCGCGGCGAAGTCGAGCCCGTCGATCCAGTCGCAGGCCACATTCCCGGCGCGTTCAATCGTCCGTTTCCAACGAATTTGCGCGATGGCGTTTTCAAGCCAGCCGACGAGTTGCGAAACGAATTCGAAGTGCTACTTGCCGGGCGAAACCCCGAAGACATCATCCACCAATGCGGCAGCGGCGTGTCCGCGATTTCGAATTTGATCGCGATGGAGCATGCCGGTTTGTCGGGCAGCAAACTCTACGCGGGGAGCTGGAGCGAGTGGTGTCAGCATCCGGAGCGGCCGGTGGCTAAGGGATAGCACTGTGGGCGCGGACCTGGACGCGCATGGCTGACACAGCGCTTCATTCCAACAAGCGACGCCAGGTCGTCGCCTACAACGGGAGCGAGTGGTGCGAGGATTCGACGCGACCGGTAGCCAAAGGATAGCGCTGTAGGAGCGGCTTGCCGCGAATGGACAAGTAGGAACGATCGAGTCAGCAAAGGCAGAATCCTCGAAGCGCTGTCATCCTGAGCAGAGCGAAGGATCAGGTTGCAATACCGCTCACTTCTGGACTGCCGTTTTGTGTTTTGCCACAGATTGCACAGATTGCCTCAGGCGACTGCGGCGTTCATCTGTGTAATCTGTGAAATCGGTGGCTAAAAAAGTTTCCAAGCGAACGGTATTGGGGCAGCGGGACAGACAGTGCTTTTCATACCAGCAGAAATGTTCGCCACCTGATGTTTCGCTCTGCTCAACATGACAGCCGTTGGAACTGCATCGCAAGGCGGAAAAAGAAAACCCGCCAGGTCTAAAGACGCGTGGCGGGCTGAAGGGTTCCCTCCTCCTCGAGGAAATCAGGCGGAAGTATATGTCATCTATAAGACCTATATGACCTGCGGCGTCACTTTCTGAACCTGCCCACGTGCTGCAGCGCAGCATGTGGGAATCGGCGATGGCGCTTGGCGGAGCGCTAGTCGTTCTGACCTACTGCGAGTTTCAGCGCGGGTTGTTTCGCATCAAAAAACTGTTCATCTTCGGTCGAGCCATGCAGCGCCGTGGTGGAGCTCTTGCCGCCTTGGATCACTTGCGTGACGGCGTCGAAGTAACCGGTGCCCACTTCGCGCTGATGCTTGACCGCCGTGAAGCCGCGCTCTGCCGCAGCGAATTCTTGCTCTTGCAATTCAACGAACGCGCTCATGTTGTTTCGAGCGTAGCCGTAGGCCAAATTGAACATGCCGTAGTTGAGCGAATGGAAACCGGCGAGCGTGATGAACTGGAATTTGTAGCCCATTGCGCCGAGTTCGCGTTGGAATTTCGCAATCGTGGCTTCGTCGAGATTTTTCTTCCAGTTGAACGATGGCGAGCAGTTGTACGCGAGCATTTTTCCGGGGAACTGCTTGTGAATGCCTTCGGCAAATTTGCGTGCAAATTCAAGATCAGGTTTGCCAGTTTCACACCAAATCAAATCGGCGTAAGGCGCGTAAGCCAAACCGCGTGAGAGCGCTTGATCGAAGCCGGGGCGGGTTTTGAAAAAGCCTTCAACGGTGCGCTCGCCGGTGATGAATGGACGATCGTTGTCGTCGATGTCGCTGGTCACCAAATCGGCGGCTTCGGCGTCGGTACGGGCGAGCAGCACAGTGGGCGTGCCCATCACGTCCGCCGCAAAGCGTGCCGCTTGCAATTTCTCAACCGCATCACGTGTTGGCACGAGTACCTTGCCGCCCATGTGGCCGCATTTCTTCACGCTGGCGAGTTGGTCTTCGAAATGAACGCCCGACGCGCCCGCTTCAATCATCGATTTCATCAGCTCGTAGGCATTCAATACGCCACCGAAACCGGCTTCTGCATCGGCCACAATCGGCGCCATGTAATCGATATCGTTTTTGCCTTCCATCCATTGGATTTGGTCGGCGCGCAAGAGCGTGTTGTTGATGCGCTTGACGACGGACGGCACCGAATTGGCCGGATACAACGACTGATCGGGATACATCTCACCGGCCAAGTTGGCGTCACCCGCAACCTGCCAGCCCGACAAGTAAATCGCCTTCAAACCGGCCTTCACCTGCTGCATCGCCTGATTACCGGTTAACGCGCCGAGCGAATTGATAAACGGCTCGTCATTGAGGAGCTTGAAAAGTTTCTCAGCGCCACGCTTGGCGATTGTGTGCTCAACGCCGACACTACCTCGGAGGCGCACCACGTCGGCGGCGCTGTAGTTACGTTTGATGCCGCTCCAGCGGCTCTCGGTCGCCCATTCGTTGGCCAGTTTCGCTGTGGCGGTGGCAACCGCGTTTTTTACGTTGTCGAGGGATGCTTGGTTCATGCTCGTGTCCTTTCGTTGCGTGTACGTGTTGACCCATTCCTTGTCAGGCGCTTCGTTGCTTCACTTCCATCTGATGGAAACTTCACAAATCGCGTCTTGTTGCTTCGCAGCATAGACCGAATAACGAACGAAAGCATCGTTTCGGATAAAAAAGTGTTTCAAAACAAGCGCTTGCAAAGCTATTGCGAATTGCGAAAGTTTCCATGCACTGAAAGCACGTTCCAATTGCGGCAACGCAATATGTGGAATCGCCTTTCACAATGCGCGAAAAATGGAAATTCGCTAGATGCAGCAAGGCGTGTGCAATGGCGTAGCTTGGTGCAGCGCAGCGTTTGGATGTTTCGCTCGATCGTTCGCTTTGGCAGCCGCAGGCTGGAAACGGTTTTCAAAACGCGTGCTTTGAGGTGTGGCGAAAATGCTCAATCCGCGGTGCGGACGCGTTCGGCGTGACGTTGGGTCAAAACGTGAGCTACGTTTTTAGCTAATCCTGCAGAAGCAATAATTTATCTGGTGTTCGAGCCATTTTTAGTGATTATCAATAACGTACCATTTTTCTATACAAGCCATATTTCTGTTGGCGTTTGTATAAAAAGTTTATTTTGGAACTAAGCGCCGCAACCCTGTCAGATCATGCGTCGCGTGGTGCCTCGAACGAGCGGGCAACGGTGTCAAACACTCCGGCACTGAACCTTACGTTCGGTACAACGTCACACGCTGACGCAGACAACCAGAAGGCCACCGTGACAATCACTCGTCGAAGCGCGCTGATCGCCCTAGCCTCCATCACGACCACGCCGATGCTGGTTGACGCAGACGCCCAAACCACCGCGCTCACGCCAACACCGAGCGATAGCGAAGGCCCGTTCTACCCGACCGATTGGAGCGGCGACATCGACGGTGATCTCATCACGGTCAACGGCAAACGCTACAACGACGGCACCAGCTTGCTCTTAACGGGCCGAGTGCTAAGCGCAACTGGATCACCCATCGCGGGCGCGCGAATCGAGATTTGGCAAGTTGACGCCACCGGCAAATACCGCCACCCCAACGACGACGGCGAAGGCCCGTTCAAGCGCGGTTTTCAGGGCTTCGGCCGTGTTGAGAGCGACGGCAGTGGCGCTTACCGGTTCCGCACCATCAAACCGATTGCGTATCGGGGTCGCCCCGCGCACATTCACATCCGCGTCGCGGCAAGCGGCTTCCGCGAACTCACCACGCAAGTCTATTTTGCAGGCGAAAACAAGGAGCGCAGCGGCTTTGGCGGGTTTTCAAAAGAACGCGACAAACTGACGGTGAGCGCGGCTCCCTTACGAGGGGCGAATGCCGAGGCGAAGCTCACCGCCACCTTTGATCTTGTTTTGCTGAAGGCTTGACGCATTCGCGACAGCGGCGCGCTAGTGTAGTGTTGCGGAATTGATGCGACTAATAAAAACGATGGATTTTTCGTCGAATCTAGGCGCAAAGCGCAGCAATAGCTGGCTATTGCGAGCATTTGCAACGACGAGTCGGCGGAAAAGACACGTTTTTATGTCGCATCAAGAACGCAACACTACACTAGCTTCCCAACGCCGCCTCTTGCTTCTCGGCCTCCAAGGTCTCTCGCGCCATCGCCGCTTGATACGCCGGGCGTTGCTTCATTCGCCCGATGTAGGCGAGGCATGCGTCACCGGGGCCTTCTAACTTGGCGGAAAGCGCCCAAGTTAAGCAATGTGTGGTGACGATGTCAGCGACGGTAAACGCATCGCCTGCGATGAATTCACGTTGACCGAGAAATTTTTCAATCGGGCGAAGCGCACGGGCGAGTTGCCATGTTGAGGTGGGTTCGAGCGCGCTGATGCGTTTGTCTTCGGGCAGCGCGAAACGATGCTGCGCGATGGCCCAGAGATGCGGTTCGACTTCGGTGATCGCATAGAAAAACCAGCGATACGCTTCGCCCCGCGCCGCAAGTTCTGTGGGCAACAAACGAGCTTCTGGAAACTTGTCAGCGATGTACAAAATGATCGCGCCAGACTCGGTGAGATTCATCGCGCCGTCTTGCAACACAGGAATTTTTCCTGCGGGGTTGACGGCTTTGAATTCGGGCGATTGGCCTTGGCCTTTCATCATCCAAATTCGTTCGTAATCGTAGGTGGCTCCAACTTCTTCGAGCGCCCATGCGACGCGAATAGAGCGGGAGTTTTTGCTGCCATAGAGTTTCATGGTGGTCTCCGGGGTGCACTGAATAACAACCAGTGTAGCGCGACCAGGTCGGTCAGAGGCGGGGCTCGAAGCGCTGCGCATCGATGTTGCGATAAGCCGTAAGCGCCATTTGCTGGCACTGTGGGCGCGCTTAGTAGTTTCTATGACGTGGCGGGCATCGTCTGTGCAGCCAACTTTTTCGCCGCCGGTGTCACGTTTGGGGCCATCACCGCGTCTTTACTTAAGCAAACCGACGTGCGCTTTTGATTGAAGCCAACGAGCGAGAGGCGCGGTCGAGGTTTGTTTCTCCACCTCAAACTAGGATGTTTCAACATGATTGATCGCAAAAACTTTCTCACCGAAGCTGCGTTTCAACGCGCTCGGTTCGACGCACTACACAGCGGCAAACTCCAGCTACCGTGGATGTTTCGACCGGTGCGCGTCAAGATACTGATTGTTGCCGATGGCTACGATGGCAACTTCTTGAATGTGAGCTTTGGGCAGTCGTACTTCGGGCTCTCGGCCGTGCTCGACACGCTCGCCAACACAGCCGATCCGTGGGTTCGGTTTGACGTCACCAAGGCGCACCGACAAACCGATCCCTTGGGCGAGGCCGATCTCAACGGTTTTCGTTTCACGCAGGCAGGTTTTGACATCAACCAGTATGACCAAGTTTGGTTTTTCGGTGCCCGTGCGGACGAAAACGATGTTGATCGGCTCACCGACCAGGAGCTCGCCATCGTGACTCGCTGGATGGACGAAAAAGACGGTGGCGTATTTGCCACGGGGGATCATTTCGATCTGGGAGCAAGCCTTTGCGCTCGAATTCCTCGCGTTAAATCCATGCGCAAGTGGACACCGGCGCAAGGTGTGCCGAGCCCCATGGGCGCGAACCGTCACGACACACTGTTGCCCGGACACAACTCGACTTACACCTTTGATGATGAGTCCGACGACATTCCCATGCCCATCGATGTGACATTGTTTCCGATGCGAAGTTGGCATGTCTTTGAGCAGCGTAGCAGCCCGCATCCCGTGCTCTGCGGCAAAAATGGTGTGATCGACATCTTGCCCGATCATCCGCACGAGGGCGAGGTCATTGAGCCGCTGAGCTACACCAATAGTTTCAGTTTTCCGGGCTATCAAAACAAGCCCGAGTTTCCTGAGCGCGTTGGCAGCCCGGGCATTCGCGAGCGGGCTCATGTCATCGCCAAAGCGCGAGTGACCGGTCGGGGCTCATCGAGCGATCCCAACAAAGGTCTCGTCAACGCCAAACAGTTTGGTGCGATAGGTGCCTACAACGGACACGCCAGCGGCGTGGGCCGAGTAGTGGTTGATTCGACCTGGCATCATTGGTTTGACGTGAACCTGATTGGCCGCCCCGGATACCCGGATAGCGACCCAAAGTCCAAGGGCTTTCTTGCATCGGATTCGGGCAAGGCGGCCTATCGTGAAATCCAGAATTACTTTCGCAACGTGGCGCTCTGGCTCTCATCGCCAGCCAAGCAAGACGCACTGTTTTTCCGAGCCACTTGGCGTATTTTCCAGCTCTATCCCTTGGCAGAGCAGCTGAGCGCGAAGTTACCCATTTGGCAGCTCGGGGGCGTTGCCCTAGACGCCATTGGCCGCGAGGCGGGGCAGTGCACGGTGCGCACTTGGCTCATTGACCGATTCGACGTGGTGTTTCCAGAAAAGCTCCGGCTTCCTCTCGACCAACCGTGCTTGACTTGTCCGCCGATTGACGCGTTTGAGACCTTGCTGGTGGGCAGCATCGTTCGCGAATTGTTGGAGCTCAGCGAAGTATCTGAGCAAAAGAAA
>JAAFHR010000164.1:0-6268 GCA_013298455.1 Betaproteobacteria bacterium
GCGGCGGTCAATGCCGTCGCCACCGACCTAGTCGCCAAAAACCTCGGCGAAAAGAAAACCACCTTCCGCCTCCGCGATTGGGGCATTTCGCGCCAGCGCTACTGGGGCACGCCGATCCCTGTGATTCACTGCGACGATTGCGGCGTCGTGCCCGTGCCAGAGAAGGATTTGCCGGTCGTGCTCCCCGAGCATCACATCCCCGATGGCAGCGGCAATCCTTTGAACAAAGACGAAGCATTCTTGAGATGCGCCTGCCCGAAATGCGGCAAACCGGCGCGTCGTGAAACCGACACGATGGACACCTTCGTTGACTCGGCTTGGTACTACATGCGCTATGCATCGCCAAATGCAGCGACCATGGTCGATGCACGAAACGATTACTGGATGCCGATGGATCAATACATCGGTGGCATCGAACACGCCGTGCTCCATTTGCTCTATGCCCGCTTCTGGACGAAGGCGATGCGCGATATGGGCTTGCTGAAATTCGATGAACCCTTCAAGCGCATGACCAATCACGGCATGCTTTTGAATCACATCTTTTTCAAACCGACCGAGCACGGCACCAAGGATTACATCCCACCGACCGATGTGCAAAACACCTTCGATGAAAAAGGTCACATCAACGGCGGCACCCTCGCCGACGGCTCCACCGTGCAATACGGCGGCATCGGCAAGATGGGCAAGAGCGAGCGAAACGGCGTTGACCCGCAAGACTTGATCGACAAGTACGGCGCGGACACAGCGCGGCTGTATGTGATGTTCGTGGGCGGCCCCGAGGATCCGGCGGTGTGGTCCGACACGGCGGTTGAAGGGGCGATGCGTTTTCTGCGCCGAGTATGGAATTACTGCGCGGAGCGTGCGGGTGAAATTGCCGCGTCCGGCAAAGTCGACGTGGGTTCACTCAATGCTGATTTGAAAGCCACTCGCTTCGAATTGCACAACACCTTGAAGCAATCGAATTTCGATTACGAACGCCAGCAGTACAACACGGTCGTATCAGCCTGCATGAAGATGCTCAATGCACTCGAAGCGGTGAAACCGGGCGTCTGCCCCAGCCTGGCCCGCGAAGGCGCATCGATTTTGCTGCGCACCTTGTATCCGGTCGCTCCGCACATCACCTGCCAGCTCTGGAGTGATCTGGGCTTCGAAGCGACCGAAGGCACGCTGCTGAACGCCGCATGGCCGATGCCAGACACCGCCGCACTCGTGCAGGATGAAATCAAACTCGTGCTGCAAATCAACGGCAAAACCCGAGGTGAAATTGTTGTGGCTTCAAGCGCAGATAAAGCGACGATTGAAGCAGCAGCAGCGGCGTCGCCTGATGTGGCGAAATATGGCGAAGGCCGCGCGCCGAAGAAGATTATTGTGGTGCCGGGGCGGTTGGTAAATGTCGTAGTTTGACTCATCGTTTTCTGGCAAACACCCGTTCGCCCTGAGCTCGTCGAAGGGCTGGTGGCAAACCACCAAGGCAACGACCAGCTCAGCCCGAACGGAGCCTAGCGTGACTCCGCTTGGCTGAAGAGTTTACGGACCCCTCGCTGACTCATGGCGACTAATAGAAACCGTGCCGCTTGAAGATTGAATTTCATCAATGACAAAAATCTCCGCCGTCTGCTCGCGTCCTAGCGCAAAGCGCGCCGTCCTAGGCCGCAAGGCCGTCGTCATAGGTCGCAAAGCGACCGTCGTCCTGCTGAGCATCGCGACAGCGATGCTCAGCGCCTGTGGATTTCAACTTCGCGGTGCGGCCACGCTGCCTTTCACCAGCGTTTACGTGCAAGCCCCCGCCACGACAGCGCTTGGCGGTGCAGGTGCGCCCGTAGTCCCCGATGTCATTGCAGGGCTCGCCCGAAACGGCATCCAACTCAAAACAAAAATCGAGGACGCCGAGTTTGCGGTTCGCTTTTTGCAAGTGACGTTTGATAAGCGCGTGCTCTCGCTCTCAGGCGGCGGCCGGGCTCGGGAATTCGAATTGGAATATCGGGTTCGCTATGAGTTTGTCGATTCGAAACAGCGACTCTGGGGCGAGCCCGGTGAGATCACCATTCGCCGCGATTTCTCGTTTTCGGAATCACAACAGCTCGCCAAGGAAGCCGAAGAGCGGCAGTTGATTCGCGACATGCAGCTCGATGCAGCGGCGCAAATTTTGCGGCGTTTGCAGTCGGTGAAAAAGCCAGCTTGATAGGTAGGTGCGCACCTGGGCGCGCCCATAAATCCTCCGCAACAAACGCGCTATAAAGACACGCTTTTCGCGTCCAGATCTGCTCCTACAGCCACTCAATGAACGTCTCTCCCGATCAGCTGCAAAGCAAACTCTCCAGTGGATTGGCGTCGCTCTACGTCATCCACGGCGAAGAGACGCTCACCAAGCTCGAATGCGCCGATGCGATTCGTGCCGCCGCGCGAAAGGCGGGCTTTAGCGAACGCGAGCACTTCATCGTTGAGGCGCATTTCGATTGGAGCACCGTCACGGAATCTAGCGACAACTTGTCCCTCTTCGCCACACAGCGAATCGTTGAGATCACCGTCAACACTGCAAAAGTGTCAGCCGATGCGACCGCGTTTTTCGCAAACACAGCAAACGATCCACCGCCCGATACGCTCTTCATCATCAACCTACCCAAGCTTGATCGAAGTGCCACTGAGAGCGCATGGTTCAGCGCCTGTGATCGAAACGGAGTGACTATTTCCGCGCCACTGGTTGATCGCGATCAACTGCCGCGTTGGGTGAAGTCACGTTTGGTGAGCGCAGGCTTTGACGCCGAGCGCGAAGCCATTGAGCTCATCTGCGAACGCTGTGAGGGCAATTTGCTCGCGGCCAAACAAGAGATCGACAAGCTCGCGTTGCTAGTGCCCCCGGGCAAGCTCAGCGCGGAATCCATCACGGGCGCAGTCGCCGATGTGGCTCGCTACGACGCACAAGAATTATCAGAAGCGTTTCTGCGCGGAGATCTCGCTCGCTACAGCAAGGTGCTGCATGGTTTGCAAGCCGAGGGCGAGCAAGCGCCGCGTTTGTCGTGGCAGTTGGCTGAAGATGTGCATGCGCTCGCAGGCATTTTTTTGATGCGTCGACAAGGCATTCCGATGCCGCAAGCGCTAAGAAACGCACGGGTCTGGGGCAAACGACAGAAAGCGATGGAAGTCGCCACGCAAGCCTTAGCGCCGCAGCAAATCGCGCAGCTCTTGAAGCGCTGCGCCACGCTCGATGCGCAAAGCAAAGGGCAAGCAGCGGGGGATGCATGGCTGACGCTGGCGGGCTTAGCTGCGCTAGCGCACGGCGCTGTGGCGCTGTAGGCGCGGCTGAAGGTGTGACCGAATCGTGTCTGTGAGTGCTCCGATTGATGAGTTGAACGCCACAAGCAAACGAGATTATTTTTTCGACGCAGATTACGCAGATGACGCAGATTTGCGCTGATCAGTTTGAGCAAAGTCACTGTTGAGCAAAAAATAATCTGTGTTCATCTGCGAAATCCGCGTAATCTGCGTCAAAGAATTGTTCTAGTCAGCATCGATTCAGATCAAGCAACGATCTCTTATTCGCAACCCTTTTGACTGCTCACGCCGCTTTTACAATTTGCCATGTGCTCGCTTTGCAAAGACCCGAATCACGTAGCCGATGACAGCACGGCGAGCGATGCAATCGCCGCGGTTTCCGCACGCAAAATCGTTCGGCCGATGCGCAGTTTGTGGTCGCAACGGTTTCGCAGCAGTGCCAGCTCACGTGGCGAGAACCCACCCTCGGGGCCGACCAATACGGACGCGGCAACACTCGAAGATAGCGTGATTGCAGCATCACCTTCCGCATCGAGCAACACGCAAACGCCCAATTCGATCGTCGAAAAAATCTGATCGAACGCGAGCGGCGCGGCGATCATCGGAATCCGATTGCGACCGCATTGCTCACACGCGGCAATCGCCACACCACGCCAATGCTCAACACGTTTTGTAACGTCGCCGGGAATGCGTTGTGAGCGATCCGTATAGATGGGCTGAATGGCTGCAACGCCCAATTCAACGGCCTTCTGAATGAGCCAATCGAGGCGATCATTGGCGATGAGCGCGGTGAACAGGGTGATGTTTCGCGTCAATTCGCGCTCAACTGATAAACGATTTGACGTCAAAACAGTCGTCGATTTTTTATCAATGCTGATGATCGATGCGGGTACTTCACCGCCAATGCCGTCAAACAAGATAATCGATTCACCTTCGCGCAAACGCAGCACGCGAATGTGCTGCGCGACGCTGGGCGCGACGGCAAAGGTCGCATTTTCCACGACGGGTGTTTCGCAAAAAAAACGCGGCATCGCTATTGATTGGCGAATTGCCAGAGTGATTTCAGCACGGCATCGGGCGCTTCGGAATACATATTGTGTCCGGCATTGCGGATCGTTTCACTGCGAACGTTTTTCAGCGCCGCAATGACTGCCGCGCTCGCTTTCGGTGGCGTCATCATGTCACTCTCACCGATCAAAATCTGCACCGGACATTCAATACGTTTCGCAGCAGCGAGACCGTTTTCATAGGCTTTGCACGCGGCTAAATCGCTGTGCAGCAAGCCTTTCGACATGCGCCGCATCAATGCCATTGAATTTCCGGGCAGCCATGTGCCGGGTGCTTTCTGGTTGTTGCCCAATTGCGAAGCGGGGGCGTACGACCAGCCAACGATCATCTTTCTTGCACGCTCTTCATCATTGGCGGCGGCGTCGAGCAACGCGTCGCCCACCGCCATTGGAACCGCAGTTCCAACGAGAGAGAGTTTGCCCACTAAGTCTGCGCGAGTCGCGGCGAGCTCAAGCGCAGTGAGTGAGCCCATGCTGTGACCGATCACATGCGCAGCCTTCACGCCTACCGTGTCGAGAAACGTGGCGACCCATGTGGCAAAGGCTTCAACCGATGCGCAACTCGGTCCATCGCTCTGCCCATGACCGGGCAAATCAAGAGCGAGCACATTCCAACCGTGATGCGCAAAGTATCGAGATTGCATCGCCCACACACTGTGATCGTTCGCCGCGCCGTGAATGAAAACGGCCGTGGATTGTGACTCGATGAACGGCTTGGTGCCGGTGTAGGCGTAGGCAAACGCGCTTTCTAGTTTGATCTTCATGGCGCAACTCCGCTGGCGCTTTTGCAGGACGAAAGACGAAGGACGAATGACGACAGAATCGGCGCCACAGCCCCGTCGTTCCCGCGGAGGCGGGAATCCATGGTGAACCGAGCAAGTTGGATGCCCTGGAACATTGAGCTCCACCGGCGATGGATTCCCGCCTTCGCGGGAATGACGGCTGGATGACGCGATAGAACCTTCATTTCCCCCGCTCCGCCGCTTTCAAGGCGCGACCCAAGTCATCGCACAAATCATTCGCGCTTTCTAATCCAATCGAGAGTCGGATCGTGCCCTCGGTGATGCCCGCTTTTGCTAGCGCATCACTGCTCATTCGGGAATGCGTCGTGCTCGCAGGGTGAATTACCAGCGATTTGGCGTCGCCTACGTTCGCCAAATGCGAAAACAGACGAAGGTTTTCGATGAACGCTTTTCCCTGTGCGCGGCTGCCTTTGAGATCAAACGAAAACACTGCGCTCGCGCCTTTTGGGAAGTATTTTTTCGCGAGTTGGTGATCACGATGCTCGGCCAACTCTGGATGATGAATCGCACCCACGAACGGATGCGCCCGCAAAAACTCCAACACCTTTCGCGTGTTCGATACATGCCGATCCATGCGCACGGGGAGCGTCTCCATGCCCTGCAAAATTTGCCATGCGGTCATCGCCGCCATGCACGCACCGAAATCACGAAGCCCTTCGCGGCGGCAACGAAGCAAAAAAGCAGCCGTGGAAGATTCCTCGGCAAACACCATGTTGTGAAAGCCGTGATACGGGGCGGCGAGCGTCGGGAAATTTTCACGCGCCGATTCACCGAGCCAGTCAAAGCGACCGCCGTCAACGAGCAAACCGCCGATGACTACGCCGTGCCCCGATAGAAACTTCGTCGCCGAATGAAACACGATGTCTGCACCGTGCTCAAACGGACGAATCAAATACGGTGTGGTCAGCGTTGAATCGAGCATCAGCGGCACATGCGCGGCGTGGGCGATTTCCGCGACCTTTTCAATATCGATCAACAGATTGCCCGGGTTGCCGAGCGTTTCACCAAACAGCAGCCGGGTGTTCGGGCGGATCGCCGCTCGCCACGCGTCCAAATCGCCCGGATCGACGAAGGTCGTCTCAATGCCAAAGCGCGGCAGCGTGTAATCGAGCAAGTTGTGCGAGC
>JAAFHR010000164.1:6278-7234 GCA_013298455.1 Betaproteobacteria bacterium
AAGGTCACGATCGCCAAATGCAGCGCCGCTTGGCCGCTTGCCACTGAAATCGCGCCGATCCCGCCCTCAATCGCGGCGATCCGCTCCTCAAGCACGGCGTTGGTCGGATTCGAGAGCCGCGAATACACGTGGCCTGCCCGCTCCATATTGAAAAGCGCTGCAGCGTGATCAGCGTCTTCAAAGACAAACGAGCTGGTTTGATAGATCGGCGTAGCCCGAGCGCCCGTCGCGGGATCGGGCCGAGCACCGGCGTGGAGGGAAAGGGTATCGAAATCAAACATGGAAAAGCGCGGCGGCGGTGCCGTTGGTCAAGCCAGATCAGAGCATAGCGGGGAGGCGAGTCGCTCCGACGGCGTTGATTCGGCGGCGGTGGCCGACGCGAAATCGCACGAATTTTGATCGGATCGCGTCCGTCGAGAGGTGAAAACGACGGCTTAGGAAGGATTTGATGCGACCATTTGGACGCTCAGTTCGTCTCGTTTGAGCCAAGTTAGCCGTCGGCAATGCGGTCAAAGAACCAATATCGACCCAGTTTTGTTGTATTTTTACAACAAAATACTCTAAAAATGAAACAAATATGACCTGACGGCTTCAATGCTAAATATATACGTGCGTTTCGGCTGTTTTAATACTTTTTCAATAAATTATGAAATTCACTTAGAACCCATAATTAAAAAGGCTTTCAAGTCAATTGCCGTTATTTGCCTATTTTTATAGCAATTCATCCGGCAAAATGGGTTCCATGTCGTTCAACATTTGATGCATTTTGTCGCGCGCTTGGAGAAATGTTGAGTGCTTTCCGCCTTCCGACAGGTAGTCATCGAGCGCTTCGCCGGGGTACTTTTCATGCAGCGCGTTGATCATCGAAACGAAGAGCTCTGAGAGGTTTGGATCGAAGTGTGTGCCCGTTTCAGCGCGTATCGTTTCGATGCATTTTTCATGGGGCCAAGCGTCTT
>JAAFHR010000165.1 GCA_013298455.1 Betaproteobacteria bacterium
ACGTTTGGCGACATGGGCTGGATTTTTGACGGCCCGCAGATTTTCAAAAAGGCCGTACAAGGCATGACCGACGCCAGCGCCAAGACGCTCGTGAAGGCCGGTGTCCGCGCCGATCAAATCGATTTGGTGGTGCCCCATCAAGCCAATTCGCGAATCATTGAATCGGTCGCCAAATACGCCGGGTTGCCGATGAGCAAAGTGCATTTAACCGTGGCGAAATACGGCAATATGAGCGCCGCCACCGTGCCTGTGGCGCTCGTTGAAGCGCTCGAAGAAGGCCGAATCGGCCCGCGCGCCAAGCTCTTGATGCCAGCCTTTGGCGCGGGCTTAACGCTCTGCTCACATTACGTCGAATGGGGCGAGCGCATCACGCCAAAAGACGTGAGCAACGTCGCCCTACCGCCCTGCGAAAAAACCGCGCTCGAAATGGTCAACGCCATCCGCGCCGCAAAGGTTGGTGCCAGCCGCAGCCAACCGGGTATTGATGCGAGCTACGTCGTTGATCAACGGCCGTTTGGGACGCAGTAAGCACGGGGCTGTAAAGGCGCGCTCTCTAGTCCGGGTGGAACGGCTGAGGGTATAGCTTTTTTCATGTAATTCCTGTTCTATATGGCATTCACGTAATTTTTAGTAAGCTTTGAAATGCTTGTTTTGTGTGTTGTAGCCCATATAAAACGAGACATTAATAAAAAGAGTTACTACTGCGCCCAGTAAGTACATCCGTCATCACAAACGTAAGTACATTCGTTATAATTTAGCCATCATTCGTCGAGGATATGGCCATGCAAACGCTAAAACTCACTCAAATCGGAAATTCGGTAGGCGTGGTGCTGCCGAAGGAAATCCTCGCTCGTCTCTCGCTCGAAAAAGGCGACACGATTTATCTGACGGACTCGCCCAACGGCGTTCGGATCACGACGACGAATCCTGAATTCGAAGAACAAATGAAACTCGCTCGCGGCATCATGAAAAAGCGCCGCGACGTGCTCGCCGAACTCGCCAAGTAGTTCGCATCGTTCATGACCACTTGGAAGTGGATTCACGTCGCCGTCATTACTGCAGTGCAGGAAGCGCAACTCTCGGAGCACGGTGGCATCGTCGGCACACGATACGCCGGTCTGCTCGAATCAGCCCTCGCAAAACCGAAGCAACTAGCCCACTACGGAGAACACGACGCAGCGGCGCTCGCAGCGGCATACGGCTACGGCATCAGCCGAAACCATCCGTATCTTGATGGCAACACGCGCACGGCCTTTGTGGCTGTCGAGCTGTTTCTAGCGCTCAATGGTTACAAGCTAATCGCCAACGACACGGATTGCGTATTGACCATGCTCAGGGTTGCGGAGGGCGAAAATACCGAGGAAGCGTTTGCGGAGTGGATTCGAAGCAACATCACTTCTCACTGAAAACTCCCAACGGATGGGGCTCTCCCGCGTAGCTACGAGAGACGGGATGCGATGCAACGCGCTTTAAGTCGACGTGTGCTTTTGCACACGAGACTTAAAGCAAAGCAGCAATGCGTCCTGCCTTTGGGTGACGCTCGGAGACGCTACGCGTTTACGCCAGCATGTCCGCCCAAATATTCTTAGCCCACGAATTCGCATAAACGCCCTCAAGCGCATTGGCATCCGCCGACAAACCGCCTGCGCCTTGCACCGTCACCATCGTCTTCTGCGCAGCGTCGTAGCGGTGAACGCTCGCTACGTGCACGACGTTTTTGTCGTCGATGAACGAGTAGCAGGTGTTGGCTACCATCGGCGTTTGATTGACCGTTTCACCGGTGAGGAGCGCGACGACGGCGGCGGCGCAGACCTTGCCGTGTTGGTTAGCCATGTGGCCGCTCTTGGGCATCGCCGGGGCGATTTGTAGCGAATCACCGAGGATGTGAACGCCCGGAACCGCTGTGGATTCGTAGGTGAGCCAATCGACTTGGCACCAACGGCGATTGGAATTGTTAAGGCCGTTCATCGCGGCGATGTTGCCAGCGCGCATGGGTGGCAGCACGTTCAACACATCGGCTTTGACGTCTTCGCCGAAGCTCATTTTGAGTGAGAGCGTGCGGGCGTCAACGTCTTGGATTTCTTGATTGTTGCGGTATTCGATGAGGCCTTTGTATTGGCCGTTCCAGGCCTTCATGAAGAGGCCTTTTTTCGAGACCACGTCTTCGTTGGCGTCGAGAATCAAGACCTTCGATTTGGGCTTAGCTTGCTGGAAATACCACGCCACTTGGCAAGCGCGCTCGTACGGCCCCGGAGGGCAGCGATACGGCGCTTTGGGGATGTGAATGGCGTATACGCCGCCGTCTTTCATTGCCGTTAATTGATTGCGGAGCGCAACCGTTTCGGGGCCCGCTTTCCATGCGGCGAGCACACGGTTTTTGGCCTCTCCCGTTGCTAAACCGGGGAGCGTTTCGTACATGAAATCGATACCGGGCGAGAGGATCAAACGGTCATACGGGAGCTTGGTGCCATCGGCGAGCGAAAGCGTTTTGGCGGTGGCATCAAAGCCCGTTGCTTCGCCCTTGACGCGGCGAACGCCATACTTATCCAAGCCGCCGTACGCGACCGAAATGTTGCCCAAATTCGATGAGCCGCCAACCACCAAATTCGACATCGGGCAGGATACGAAATTGTCGCCGCGCTCAACGAGCGTGACATCGATGCCCTGCTCGCTCCACATGGCGATGTATTTGGCAGCCGTTGCGCCGCCGAAGCCAGCCCCAACGACGACCACTTTCGGTTTAGCAACCCCGCCAACGGTGGCGCAGCCGCTCGCAAAAATCCCCGTGCCAACGAGCGACACCGCACCGGCCGCTTTGACGAAATTTCGACGATTGAGAGATGTGTTTTGCATGATCGTCGCTCCTTATTTGGGTTGTTTGCTGAGGTAATCGGCGATCAGCGCAACTTGCTCATCGGTGTAGCCCTTGGCGAGCTGATGCATGATCGTGGCGGGCAGTTTCCCGTCTCGGTAGTCCTTCATTTTTTGAATCGTCACGTTGGCCGGAACGCCAGCAAGCGAGGGCACTTCGGCCACACTCTTGCCGTTGGTGCCGTGGCAATTGGCGCACTGCGCGGCGAGATTTCGAGCCAGGTGTTTGTCGACTGGCGCGCTAGCAGGCGCCGTTTGAGCAAAGGCCGACGCGGCGGCGAAAGTGGCAGCGAACGCAGCCGTTCGGGCGAACGAATGTAGCGATTTCATGGGCGATCCTCCTAGAAAAATTCCTGAGCAGTTGAACTTGATTCTAGGGTGTGAACGCGTGGCTGGATTGGGCGTTTCCCTACTTTGTTGGGAGTTTTTGCGACCGCGACTACCGCCGCGATCGCAGATGATTGAGCGCGGGAGTGCTGCTGCGCCTGCGACCTTTGTTGCAAATTTTTGGCGACCTAACGGCCGAAAACACACGTCTAGAGAGCAAAAGCAAATAGACTGCGAGCGAGTTAACGTCTGGGCTGCGTGATGTTTGAACGGCTATTCGAATTATCGCTGAAATATACGCAAGCCCAATCGCAGTATGGCTTTAGCGAACAAAGCTGTTAATCAACCCGCGTACTGCTTGGCCAACGTTGTAGCCAGACCGACGTACTGGGCTGGCGTCAACGCGCGAAGCTCAGCGCGGGCTTCGGCGGGAATGGCGAGCTGATCGATAAATTCAGCAAATGCTTGCGGCGTGACCTTGTTTCCACGCGTCAGATTTTTGAGCTGTTCGTAAGCGCCTGCTACCGCGTAGCGCCGCATGACCGTTTGAATGGGCTCAGCGAGCACTTCCCAGTTGTTGTCCAAATCCTTGAGCATTGCGTCTGGGTTCACTTCGAGTTTGCCGACGCCTTGCAGCGCGGATGAAAGCCCCAGCAAACTGTAGCCCACGGCCACGCCCATGTTTCTGAGCACTGTGGAATCGGTCAAATCGCGCTGCCAGCGCGAAATCGGGAGCTTTTCGGAAAGGTGTCGGAGCAGCGCATTGGCCAAACCGAAGTTTCCTTCGGCGTTTTCAAAATCAATCGGATTGACTTTATGAGGCATGGTTGACGAACCGATCTCGCCCGCTTTGAGTTTCTGCTTGAAGAAACCCAGCGAAATGTAGCCCCACGTATCGCGGCAAAAATCGATCAAAATCGTATCGATCCGCGCCATCGCATCAAAGAGCTCGGCCATGTAGTCATGCGGCTCGATTTGTGCGCTCATCGGCTGCCAGGTCAGGCCGAGCGACTCTACAGTTTGCTTCGATATCGCCGGCCAATCTGCGCTGGGATAGGCCGACAAATGCGCGTTGTAGTTACCGACCGCGCCGTTCATCTTCGCACGGAGCGGCACAGCAACGACACGTTCACGCGCTGTTCGCAAACGGTCTACGAACAGCGCGATTTCCTTGCCCATGGTGGTGGGCGTTGCCGCTTGGCCGTGAGTTCGCGACATCATGGGCATTTCGGCGGTGGCCAGGGCGAGCCTTGAGAGCGCCGCGATCAGCGCGTCTAGTTGCGGCAGCCATGCGCCATGCACGCCGCGCTTGAGCATCAAGGCGTGCGAGACGTTGTTGATGTCCTCCGAGGTGCACGCAAAATGCACGAATTCACCGTGCGGCGCGAGCTCGGGCAGTTTTTCAAACTTCGCTTTGAGCCAGTATTCCACGGCCTTCACGTCGTGATTGGTAGTGGCTTCGATGTCTTTCACGCCCTGAGCGTCGGTGATAGAAAAGTCGTCGGCGATGCGATCTAAAAACGCCGTTGCTTCGGCCGACAGCGGCGGCAACTCGGCAATGTCGGCGCACGATGCGAGCGATTTCAACCAGGCGATTTCTACGCGAATTCGTTCCCGTGTGAGCGCATACTCACTAAACGCATCGCCCAGAACGGCGACCTTCTTTTGGTAGCGGCCATCAAGCGGAGAAATGGCAACGAGGGCGTCGAATTGGGGCATGGCAAATTTACAAAAGATTCGTCTTAGCGGAGCCTCAAATTATCGCCGCTTCGCAGCTGGGCGCTGCAAACCGCAGTTCACGTGCTACAGTCTTTCTCTCAAGAACAGTGTCATACCAAGCTCCGGATCAGAGCGTGCTTGTGGCAACACTCGAAAAATAGTCAACGATTAATGAAACTCCTCCACTCGCCCACTAGCCCCTACGCCCGTAAAGTTCGGGTGGTCGCCGCCGAAAAGAAACTCGATTTGGAATTGGTCACGTCCGATCCGTGGGCTCCCAACCCAACGCTCGAAGCGGCCAACCCGTTGGGCAAAGTTCCAGCGCTCCTGACCGACGACGGCGGCAGTTTGTTTGATTCGCGAGTGATCGTTGAGTATCTAGACGGCCTCTCGCCGGTGCACAAGCTGATCCCCGAAGGCTCGCGTGACCGGATTGCCGTGAAGCGGTGGGAAGCCATTGCCGATGGGCTGCAAGACGCAGCCATCATCGCCCGCCTTGAGGGCAACCGGCCCGACCAAAACGAATCGAGCGCCAAACAAATCGCACGGCAACGCGCCAAGATTGTGGCCTCACTCGCCGAGATGTCGAAAGAGCTGGGTGATGCCGACCTTTGCGTCGGCAAAACCTTTACGCTCGCTGACATCGCCACCGGTTGCGCGTTGGGCTATTTGCTGCTGCGTTTCCCAGACATCCGGTGGAGCGAGCAGCATCCCAATCTGGCGCGACACTACAAAAAAATGGCGGCACGCGCATCGTTTGTGGCGACAGACCCCGCGCCACCCAAAGCGTAGCGCCGCGCCACGTAGCCGTTTAAGCAATAAAAAAGCCCGCAATCGCGGGCTTTTTTATTGCGGCCGAAGGCTTGCGCCTTCAGCCAACGCTTGGCTTATTTGCCCTGCGTGTTCATCGTGTCACCCACGATGTTCGGGTAGCGAACGTGCTCAACCAAATCTTGAACCTCTTTCGAAGGTGCTTTGGTGACCAAGCTCACGATGATGATCACGAGGAAGCCCAGCGGTACGCCGAACAGACCCGCCGAGATCGGAGCGATATCCCACCACGTGTTGTCAGCCACAGGGCTTGTCACGCCGAAGACGCTACGCATCCAAGGCTGTGTTGTTGCCATGTAGTAGAACGTCACCGCAGTACCGGCGATCATGCCCAACACCGCAGCGATTCCCGTTGTGCGCTTCCAGAAGATGCCCAAAACGAGCGCCGGGAAGAAGCCCGCCGCAGCAAGCGAGAACGCCGCCGAGACCAAGAACAAAATGTCAGCCACTTTGAGCGAAGCCACGTACGCAGCCAAGATCGCAACGACCAGCAGGAGCGCTTTCGACACGCCAATGCGGGTAGCCGTTGATGCATTGGGGTTGATCATTTTGTAGTACAGGTCGTGTGACAGCGCGTTAGCGATGGTCAACAGCAAGCCGTCAGCCGTAGAGAGCGCAGCGGCCAGACCGCCCGCGGCAACCAGACCAGAGATCACGTAAGGCAGACCTGCAATCTCAGGGGTTGCCAACACGATGATGTCACCACCGATCGAGATTTCAGCGAGCTGAACGATGCCGTCTTTGTTGACGTCAACCACGGAGAGGAGCGACGGATCGACCTTCGACCACGACGCCACCCACGTCGGTAGCTTCGCAAACTCGGAGCCCACCAGTGTGGTGTAGACGTCAAATTTCGCCAACACCGCGAGTGCAGGTGCCGTGAAGTAGAGCAAGAAGATGAAGAAGAGCGACCAGAACACCGAGCTCCGCGCTTCTTTCACGCTAGGCGTGGTGTAGTAGCGCATCAGGATGTGCGGGAGCGCTGCGGTACCAACCATCAAGCAGAAGATCAACGCGAGGAAGTTCTTCCGCGCGATGTCGCGAGCTTTTTCGTCCTTCGCTGGGAATGCTTCGCCGTGACGCAATGGAGCGTTGGCGCGCGACTTAACTGCCGCATCCTTCGTCCAAGCCGCTTTGGCAGCTGCTGCATCCTTCGGATAGCTATCGAGCGCTTTCTGTGCGGCAACGACTTGATCGACTGGACCGTTGGCGGTCTTCACGTCGTCAAGCGCCTTTTGCAAGCCAGCCTTGGTCGAATCGTACGATCCGGGCAAGCCTTTCAAGCGGGTTTCAGCAGCGGCAGCGCGGTCAGCAAAAATCTTTCGAACTTCGAGTTCTTTCGGATCTTTCAAAAGCTGCTCTTCGCGTGCAGAAACCTTCTCAAGCACCGTGCCGTAGACGAGCTGTGGCACTGGAATGCCTGTGTGCTTGACAGAGAG
>JAAFHR010000166.1 GCA_013298455.1 Betaproteobacteria bacterium
TCGTTGGCGATCAGTCGCAGCGCGAAGCCGCCGCTTACGGACGCGCACTCCGTGACCGACCGCTCGATGCGTTAACGGATTTGCTCGAATTGCCGGGCTTCACACAATCGCATATTGAAGCGCTCGCGAGCGTTGTCGACGTGCTCCCCGAAGCCACTCCGATCAACGTCAACACAGCGGACTTGAGTTTGCTCAAATTGGCGCTACCGCAGGCCAGCGCTGAGGCGTTTACCAAGATGAGCGCTCAGCGCGCGCAGCGACCATTCAACTCGGTCGCGGAATTCAGCGGCGCATTGGGCGCGCCGCTGCCCGAGGCGATGTTTTCCGTTAGTTCCAACTATTTCGCGATGAACGCGCAGGTTCGTTTTGAGCATGCGGCACATCGGCTACAGTTGCGCATCGTACGGCCAGCGGGCGCTGCGCCTCAGGTTCTTTCACGGCGGATTAGCAATGCGTAGGTTTGGATGAAGCTGATACAACGCGAAGCCGATCAACTCAAATTGCCCTTGACCACCCTCCTCCACCCTCCTCAAGTCGCCATCGTCCGCGCACGAATTCCGGGCTTTGCAACGCTTGCGCTCGCCGATCAGCGTCGTGCTGCGGCGTTTGCGTTGCGTCGGGATTTTGGCGTGGACTCGGGCTCGCTGGTGTTGACGGCCATGGCGCTGCCGCGGGCCAGTGCTTCGAGCGCAACCGACGACGTTGCGATTGCTTTCACCAATGCGAGTGCCGGTGCGTCAGCGGGCGCGTCCGCCATACCCGCGGCCTATTTGCAGGCTATTGAACCCACGCGGATTGCTTGGTTTAACGCACCAACAGGCTTCGCCATTGGTCCCGATCAAACGCCGCCGCGTGAAATCATGTCCATGTTGTCAGCCAATCCGGGCGTGACTGAAGTAGTTGTTTTGGGCGAGCATCGCTTTCCGGCGGAGACCTTGCAATGGTGGCAAGCGGCCACTGGTGTCACTTTTGTCGAACGCGATCACAGCGCTGAAAAGGGCGCAGCGCTCGCGCTCGAAGCCGTCGACAGCGCTCCGCTTGCGCCACGTCGCACCGCGCTCGATCGGGCGCTTTGGGTGGCGAGTATCGCGAGCGTTGCCTGCTGTGCAGTCGCGCTTTTGGCGCTGCTTTCGCAGCGCGGCAGTGTGCCCGCCGCCACAACGGCCGCTGCTCCGAATGCCGCTAACGCCAACGCTGGCGCGATGTTCGTTCGCATCACAACGATCGCACCCGAGCTGCGCACCACACTCAAAACGGCAAGCTTCGGTGGGAACGCATGGGTCATTTCGCTCAGCAACGCTGAAGCCGTGCCGCGCTATGCCGCCGCGCTGCGAAGCAACGGTTTTGCGGTGCAAACCGTCACCGAACCCGATGCGAGATTGCGGGTGAGTTTGCCATGAAGCCGTTGTTGAAATCACGCGGTAACGCACGCCAACACTCGAATGGGTTAGCGATCCGCCGACTTGTTTTGGCGGGCATCGCACTGCTCGGGATCGTTGCTACCGTGTGGTTCGTCAACACCACGCAGGCCGCAAAACAGTCCCAACGCGATCAACGCTTCGCTGACGGCTGGCGATCGCAATCCATCAGCGAGCCCAAGTCTTCACTCACAGCGATTGCAGCCCAATGGAGCATGCGCGATGAGCGCTCGTCAGACGGCCGATCACTGTCGTGGAGCGTGAGTGATCTGGGCGAGCTTCGCGCGAGTTTGCTCGCGCTCGATGGCGCGTCGGTCACGGTTCAGAAAATCAACGTCAACAAACGCGACTCGGCGCTTGTCGTCGTTGCGGAGATCGCGCCATGAAGCGGCTGTTCGTTGCGATATCGCTCATCGCTATCACTTTCAGCGTTTTGGTTTGGCGACTTCCAGCAAGTACGGTGCTCGCAGCGCTGCCCGCCGACGCGGTCAACAAAGTGGCGCCATTCGTCACGATCCACGAGCTGGGTGGCACGATTTGGAGCGGTGACGCGCGAATCAGCGTCTCAGCCATTCCGTCGACACAGCGCATCGTTTGGAATTGCGCGCCGAAACGCCTCGCCTTGGCCATCGATTGCGCCCTGAGCGAAGCAATTTCGGGGGTGGCAACGATTGATGTGCTGTCGCAATCGATCACGTTGAACAACGTGAAAACCGCGGTGCCATTTCGGTTCGTTGCGCCTGGCGCAACCATCGTCACGAGCGATCAGCTAAGCGCAACCGTCGCCAACGCATCGCTCTCGGCCAAGGCAACTCAACTCACCGCAACGATCACCGCCGTAAACACTGCCACACGCATTGGCGAAACCGTGACCTTGCTCGGCGAAGTCTCGCTGGATTGCGCCCCCATTGACGCCGCTCCGGGCTCGCGCTGCACGCTCCGAAACCGCGCGTCTGAAAACCGCATTGACGGACAAATCGATCTCAATCCCAACCGAGTCAGCGGCAACGTAGCGTTCGCGCCAGCAGGCGCGGTGCGACAGAGTTTTTCGTTTTGAGGTCGTACAGGTGACGTAGTTCACTGCCGAAGCGCTGCGGATATCGTGTCCTCGGGCTGGCTAAATCGTCATTTCCGCGGAAGCGGGAATGACGGAAATCGGCGTTGTGCGGAGCCCTCAACAGGAGAGTGCGAGCCGAACCCTCACCGCACCAACACCGCCGCGCTGCTTTTTCGCTCCAACAGCGAACTCTCAGCGCGCGCCCATTCATCGATCAGTAGCGGCGCTTGCCCGCGAAGCACGGTGTTCAAAAACAAGCCTGAGAGCTCTTTGGTCGCGCGTTTGACCTTATCGTTGAGCTCGACGCCAGCGCGATCAATTCGGTCGGTAAAGATGCTGTGCGTGGCCCCCTTAAACACCGCAATCACTTTGCGTGGATCGCGCTGCGCGTCAAACACTGCCAAGCGATCCTGCAAGTCAGAGCGATATCCGGGTACTCGAATCACGTCCTCGGTACCCGTCACGTGAAGCGTGGGCAAATTCATGGGTTTGAGGATCTCTGCCATGTCGCCTTCACCGGTAAACGGAGGGGCCGAAATCAGCACCAACGCCTTCACGCGCTCATCCCGAAGCGATAGCGGCCCGGTTTCCCGTAGCACCGTGGCACCGCCCACCAACATCGCCGTATTCGCGCCGTAGGAATGCCCGGCCACCGCGATGGCGCGCGCCTCCACACTGGGGGCCAGTTCGCTATCGGCCAAGAGCTGTGTAATCGCAAACGAAACGTCTTTGACTCGCGCCAAGGCGTTTTGCTCGCTCGCCGCGCCATTCAGTCGGCCCACCAAGGTGAACACATTACCAAACCACACGGCGCGATCACTGCCTTCGTGCTGCACATGCAAACTCGCGATCCCAGAGGCCGCCCAATGCCGCCCCAAATACGAGTAGCCCATCCGAGAGCCACCCAAACCGTGAGAGAAGACCACGAGCGGCACCTTCGACGCAGGCGACGCCCCTTCGGGCCAGTAGAGCCGAGCAGGAACGGCTCGCGAGCGGGCTGCGTCGGTCCAATTGAAATCGATCGTTCGGTAGCTGCCCGTAGGATGCGTCGCCGCAGCAAGATCGCTGGCGGGCGCGGCCGTGCTCGCTTGCGGCGCGGCAAACGTCCCACCCACTAGCGCCAAAAAACTGAATGCGCCAACTGTGGCGCATTTGAAAAATCTTCGCATAGATAACTACTCTGGCATGTGAGTGCCGACCAATGAAAGCCCGGAGAACGAGTAGATCACTTAGCGTGACAAATGTTCCGCAGCAGGCCGCCAGCGCACTCTTTCGTCGCGCTACTCCGCAATTCGTCGCCTCTGCCTTGCTGATTGCTGTTCAGCGAAAGATAGTTGATCCATCAAAGACCCAAGGGGACATTCAAATGAAACGCGCATTGATCATTGTGGCCAAACTCGTCGGTATCGTCGCACTCATCGCGGCCGTCTTGGCGGTGGTGTTGCTGATCGGCATGCAGCACTGGCAGGGCACCGAAAACGTGGTGATTCACTGGGACGAGATGAGCATTCCGGTCGCGGGCGTGTTTGACGGCGGCATCGGCACAGCGATCATTGCTTGGCTCGCCGTCACGATCGCGTTGGTCGTGAGCGCGGCGGCACTGGTGTTTGCCTTTACGCTGACCGCGTTGGCGCTGGGTGCGGTCGCCGTGTTGCTAGCGGCGCCGTTTTTGATCAGCGGGCTGGTTGTGTATCTGGTGATGCGTCGGAGTGCTCGGCGTCGTGATTACAACACCCGTAGCGGCGAATCGGGCGGAACACCGCCGACGCCGAGCGCGGCTTAATACTGATCCCGGCTAAATCACCTAGCAGGCTCCGTAAATCTGACTCCCTCACCCCCTAGAGGGAGAGGGTTGGGGAGAGGCTGACCGGGAGCGCGAATTCTGCGCTTCAGCGACGTTCCCCCTCTCCCCTAGCCCCTCTCCCTCCAGGGGAGAGGGGAACCCTACAGAGCCAGAAACCATGCCCGCTACTTGCTACTCCCCCGTTGCAGCGAAGGATCATCAAATCCCGTGCTCTTCACTCGGCCGTTGCCGTCAAAGAGCACTTCAAAATTCAGGTCGGCGTTGTCGCGATTAAATTTCCAGACCTGTGTGACTTCGTTGATGCTCATGGCGTAGCGCTTTTCTTTGCCGTGTTTGCCGAGCACGCGGCGCACTTCGGTGGTGGTCATGCCGGGCACGATGCGCTTGAAGTTTTCGTCGGTCAGCACTTGATCGATTTTTTCGAGCTTCCCGGTCGGGTCAACCGTCATGAAATACGTTTTCACACCCTCGGGGCCGAGCGGATAGACCCAAATTTCGCGATCACCTTCTTTGAAAACGTCGGATGGATCACCCATCTGCGTTTTCATATCAGCAACCGTGGATTGCCCCGCACGCAGCTCGCCAGTGGCCACTCGGTCGCAGCCCGCAATCGCCAAGAGCGTCGAAAAAAATCCCATGATGAATGCGCCTTTGAGGGTGGTGAGCGGGTGTTTCATGTTGATACTTTCAAGAATGTTTCGTAAGCGATTTCTTCATATCGCGATGCGGGATATCGCAATCCAAGTACTCAGGGCCATAAGCAACGTAGCCAAACTTTTCGTAGAACCCCATGGCATGCGTTTGCGCGCTTAGAACGGATTCTGAATCGCCGCGTTGACGTTGCCGCTCGATGAGATGTTCGAGCACTGCCGCGCCAATGTTACGCCCGCGAAACGGCTTTCGCACGGCCATGCGTCCGATATGGCCGTCGGGTAAAAGGCGCCCGCAGGCCGCCGCTTGCCCATCGACCCACGCGATGGCGTGAATACACAAGGGGTCCCAGCGATCCACCTCTTCCTCAGCAGGTACGCCCTGCTCTTCAACGAACACATCAAAACGGATGGATTTCAGATGACTCTGATCGTCCGGCCAGGTGGCGGTTTTCACTTGCATCGTTTCGCGACCGATGGATTGACGGCGCTCTCGCTTGTTGAAGAAAAAAGCTTTCAGCAACTGCGCAGACTCGGCTTCGCAGACGTGACCGACCACATCCCGCGCATGATGGTTGAGCTGAGTCTGCGCAAACAAGTCAATCACGCTACCCGCCGCACCAAACTTGGCGTCTGGCGCACCCCACACCACGCGGCTCACGCGGGCATGCAAGAGCGCACCCGCGCACATCGCGCAGGGCTCGACGGTCGTGTAGACCGTCGCCCCCGGCACTCGGTAATTGTTGATTGTGTGAAACGCGTCACGTAGCGCCACGATTTCAGCATGCGCCGTGGTGTCCCGGTCGCGAATCACACGGTTGGCACCACGGCCGATGATTTCATCGCCAACGACAACCAAGGCGGCAATCGGCACTTCGCCCGCCGCTCCTGCGTTCGCAGCTAGGGCGAGCGCCTCGCGCATGAAGCGCTCGTCGGCATGAGAAACCGCCGCGCTCACAAGCCAAGCCGCTCCATCCAGTGCGCGAGGGCTTTCTCGTCGGGCGAACCACTGGCGTAGCTCGCCTTCATCGCGGCATGCGCTTCCTTGCGATGCTGGTTGAGCTTGAATTTGCTCTCCAGTCGAGTGACCGGCATTTCAAACGCGACGATGGCACCGAGCATCGTGGCTTGATACGGTTCATCAAGCTCGCGCCATTGCTGAGCGTACGCCGGTTCGTGCAGGGCAATCAACGACTTCAGCAACGCGTCTTTTTTCTCGTTGCCCACCACTTCAGTCGGCTTGCCGTAGGCATGCACAGCGATGTAATTCCAAGTCGGCACGCGACGCAAATCTGGATACACGGCGGGCGACATGTAAGCGTGCGGCCCCATGAACGCGATCATCGACGTGGCGAGCGTCTCCAGCAGCACGGCGGCATGTGGGTTGGCACGCGCCAAATGAAACCGAAGCAGCACCTGATCGCCCGCGTTTTCCACGACGACCGGAACATGGCTTGCTAACGGCAAACCGTCAGACTGCGTTGAGGTCACTGTCGCGAAGTTGTGAGCCCGCATGACTTCAAGCGTCACGTCGCGATTGGGGGCTTCGAATTGTTTGGGTAAGTACATCGCCTAATTTTGCTGCAAACGGCTGGCGTTGCCGTCAATGTTCGGCGTTCGTTGCAATTTCGAGCCGTTCGGGCTGAGCCTGTCGAAGCCTTGGCGCGAAGCCCTCAACCCTTCGACAAGCTCAGGGCGAACGGCAAAACCGTTGAATTCAGCCAATGAGCGGCAGAGATCGGACCTATTTCTTCGCGAGCTTTCGCCCCACCGCGATCAACGCGACCGTCAGCACGGCCACCAAAAGCATCGACGATTCAATGACCTCGCCCAGCAGGAGCGCGGAAAACGCCAAGGTAAAGAAAAGCTGAGTGAGCTGCACCTGGCTCACTTTGGCGATACCGCCCATCGCGAGCCCTCGATACCAGTAAAAGAACCCGATCCATTGGCTCATCAAGCCCAAATAGGCGAAGGCGAGCCACGAGTGCGTTGATACGGCGCTCACCGATACCGGTGCCGTGAAGGCCGCGATTGCGCTCGTTATCGGCATACCCAAAATCAGCGCCCATGAAATGACCTCGGGGCCGCTGACGTACTTGGTAGCCATTGCGCCGCAGGCGTAACCCAAGCCACCTAGAAGCACGCTGAAGAGCATGATTGCATCAGCGGCGTGCAGCGTTCCTGCCGCATGCGACCATGCGTAGACGCAGACCAAAACCGTACCGAGCACCGCACAGCTCC
>JAAFHR010000167.1 GCA_013298455.1 Betaproteobacteria bacterium
TCCTACAATAAAGCCATGTTCCCCACCCTCGTTTTCGACATCGAATCCATCCCCGACATCGTGGGGATTCGCCGGCTCCATGACTTGCCCGCATCGCTCACTGACGACGAAGTCGGTCTCTGGGCGCTGGCCCAGCAACGCATCAAAAACGGCACCGAATTCTTGCCGCATCACCTGCAACGAGTTTGCGCGATTTCTTGTGTGCTCCGCGAAGGCATCGACAAAATCGCTGTCTGGTCGCTCGGGGACTTAACCGATGACGAGCCCACGTTGATCCAAAAGTTTTTCGATGTGATCGATAAACGCACACCCCAGCTCATCAGCTGGAACGGCGGTGGATTCGACTTGCCTGTGTTGATGCAGCGGGGACTCATCGTTGGCGCAGTGGCGTCACGTTTCCTCGAAACGGGCGCGAACGACCGCGCATTCAACTTCGATCACTACTTGAATCGCTACAAAGAGCGTCACCTTGATTTGATGGATTTCATGGCGATGTATCAAGCTCGCGCCAACGCGCCGCTTGACACGATGGCCAAACTCGCTGGCTTCCCCGGAAAGCTCGGCATGGACGGAAGCCAAGTGTGGCCCGCCTTTCAGCGTGGTGAGCTCGCGGGCATTCGCGCGTACTGCGAAACCGATGTCATGAATACCTTCCTGCTCTTTCTGCGCTTTCAACGCATGCGCGGCGAGCTTGACCATGCGCAGTACGAAGCCGAACTCAAACTCGTTCGTGACAAGCTCTCAACGCAAGACGGCGCGCATTGGAAAGAGTACCTCGCTGCATGGGCGTGAGCACCGCGAGTATCGATTGGCTCACGCCCGCCGAGCGCATGCCGTGGCCTGTCACAACGCCGTTTCGGATGCGACCGAATTTGGAGAAGCTGGATGCGGATGCGCCAGCGTTGTTGTTGCGGGATGAGTTGGCGGATGTTTGTCAGCGTGAGCGAGCGAAAGTTTGGGCGACCCATGCGGAAAGGGCGTCGGTCGGGTCTTTGGATCGCGACGTCGAACGCGTCATCGCCAGCCTGACTCCCTCTCCCCTTGAGGGAGAGGGCTGGGGAGAGGGGGAAGCGGATTCGGAGAGCAACCTCAACGCCCCCAATCATCTGCCCCCTCTCCCCCAACCCCTCTCCCTCCGGGGGAGAGGGGAGTCTTTGGCGCTTGCACTCCAAGAAGATTTCGTCATCCTAAAAAACGAAGCCGGCCGCATGGTGACCGAATACCTCTCCGTCGCCTTCCCCTCCCGCTGGGATCCCCGAGAAAAACTCGGGCTCGACTTTGCAGCCATTCACGCCCCCGTAGCTGACAACCAAATGCTGCGAGCCGCAGGCAGCAGCATCGTGGCCATGGCGTTCATGAAGCAGCCCATGCTGCGCCACGTCTGGCTCGTTGTGCCAAGCGCATCGCTCGCGCAACATCCCGATCAAAATGACTATTCGTGGAGCGAAACGTTGCGCGATCCATCACCATTGTTGCCGCGCTTATTTTTTCGTGTCGAACGACAAACCACGTGGCCGCTGCCGCAGTTTGAACGTGCAGTGTTTTTCATCCGCGTGATGATGTGTTCATTGCCAGACGTGTTGCGAGAAACGCCGACACGCGCCCAAGAATTGCGCGCCGCGCTTGCCTCAATGACATCAGCTGTCGTTTCGTATCGCGGCATGACGGACGCGATGCCGCGCTTGCTCGACGAATTGGAGTCGTTCCAATGAACGTAGGTTCGACACCCTCCCCCTGGGGGGGAGGGTGGGGGAGAGGGACGTCGAAACCCAAACACCTCTCATCAATCCGAAACCCTCACCCCAACCCTCTCCCCCAGGGAGAGGGAGCTATATGAGCGAAAGCAACACACCCCACCGTGCCCGCAAACGCTTCGGTCAAAACTTCCTTGTTGACCGAAGCTACATTCGGCAAATCGCCGATTCGGTGAACGCAAAATCAGGCGATCACATCGTTGAAATTGGCCCTGGCCAAGCAGCGTTAACGCGAGAGCTGATCAAGGATTGCGGCAGCATCGACGCTGTCGAAATTGATCGAGATTTGGTGGCGCGTTTAACGAGCGAATTTGACCCAGCGCAGTTGCGTCTGCATCAAGCCGACGCGCTGGAATTTGATTTCGCATCCTTGCCATCACCGCTCCGAATCGTCGGTAATCTGCCGTACAACATTTCAACGCCGATTCTGTTTCGCCTCTGCGAACTCGAAGACCGAATCGCTGACATGACCTTCATGCTGCAAAAAGAAGTCGTTGATCGCATGATCGCCAAAGGCGGCGACGACGCCCGAGGACGGCTCTCGATAATGCTGCAATACCGATTCAAGGTTGAGTGGCAATTCGATGTGCCACCGAGCGCATTCAAGCCCGTGCCCGCCGTGGATTCGTCCATCGTTCGCCTCACGCCATTGGGTGCCAATCGTCTGCGCCCCGAGAATGAAAGTTTCTTCGCGCAGCTCGTCACACAAGCATTCACTCAGCGCAGAAAAATGCTTCGAAAGAGCTTGGGGCAATGGGTCAGCGCTGAAGGCTTCGAAGCCACCAACGTCAACCCTCAAGCCCGCGCCGAAGAGCTAAGCACCGAACAGTTTGTTGCGCTCAGCGATTGGGTAGTAACCAACGTAGCCCCAGGAAGCGCGAGCGCGCCCGGGCATTTGTTCAAGAACCAAGGTGAAAGTGAGCCCTCGTCGTAGGCGTGAGAACCCGGCCGCGCTCTCGCTTGCCCGGCTACACGTCAGTCAACGCCGCTCCCGCACCGCCTGCGCCACCGTCGCCGCATCAACGTATTCCAACTCACTGCCAATTGGAATCCCGCGAGCGAGCCGAGACACCTTCACCCCTTGCGGCTCCAAAAGCTCGGTAATGACGTGCGCGGTGACTTCGCCTTCGTTGGTGAAATTTGTCGCGAGGATGACCTCTTTCACCGTACCGTCAGTCGCGCGGTTAACGAGTTTTTCGAGGTGAATTTGGTTCGGGCCGACGCCATCGAGCGGCGAGAGTCGGCCCATCAACACGAAGTACAAACCGCTGAATGCGCCGGATTGTTCAAGCGTGATTTGATCGGATGGGGTTTCGACGACGCAGAGCTGCGATACATCACGGCGAGGCGAGGCGCAGAGTGAGCAAATCGGCGTTTCTGACAAGGTGTTGCAGCGCTCGCAGTGACGCAGTTTTTCCAGCGCGGTGGAGAGCGCCTCGGCCAAGGTCGTTGCGGCTTCACGCTTGTTTTGAACCAGCTCAAACGCCATGCGCTGCGCTGCGCGCGGGCCAACGCCTGGCAGGGCTTTGAGCGCATCGATCAGCACTTTGAAAGAAACCGGCGTCATAGGACGCCGCTCGCTTCGCTCGCTAGGACGACGGTCGCTTTGCGACCTAGGACGACGCGCTTCGCGCTAGGACACGATGGCTTCGCCGCAACATCGCTTCGCTCGTTACTTCGAATTGTGCCCCCCACTCGGTCAACAAAACCACGCCACGATTTCTGCTCGCGTCTTAGGTTGCAAAGCAACCGTCGTCCTAGCGCGAAGCGCGTCGTCTTAGTGAGCGAAGCGAACGACGTCCTGCCCATTAGAACGGGAGCTTCATCCCGGGCGGCAAACCCATTCCCGCAGTCATGGAGCCCATGCGCTCTGACGATGTCTGCTCAATTTTTCTTGAAGCGTCATTGATCGCTGCGGTGATCAAGTCTTCGAGCATGTCTTTGTCGTCCATCACTGCGGGATCGATTTGCACGCGTTTGCAGTCGTGCTTCCCAGTCATCGTGATTTTGACCATGCCCGCGCCCGCTTGGCCTTCAACCTCCATCCGCGCAATTTCTTCTTGCGCCTTTTTGAGGTTTTCCTGCATCTTTTGAGCCTGTTGCATTAAGCCGGCCATGCCGCCTTTACCTAGCATTTTTTTCCCTTCGGTGAAAAAAGGACGAATGACGGAGGACGAATGACGAGAGCGGTGGTTTCCAAATCAACCATTGCCTTGCTATGCCAAAAATCCAACGAGGTTCATCCGAACAATATTGATACTGAAGGAGCGACCAAACCACAGACCAACTTCGCAAACCTTTGCGTCATTCGTCATTGGTCATTCGTCCTTGCCTAAGTGGCCTGTATGCTACCCGCCCGAACGCGCCCGCCGCCTTCGTTCAAGAGCACCTGAACGGCAGGATCGGCCATAAACGCGGCCTCTGCGGCGGCTTGCTTTTCGTCTTTGACCCGAACGTCTCGGGTCGCTACGGATTCGCCCGCGCCATCGGTCAATTCAATATCGATTTTGAGCGGGCGACCGAAGTATTCTGAGAGCGTTCCCGCGAGGCGTTCTTTCTGCGTTGCCAGTGGTCGCTTGTCTTGCGGCAATGCAAGTTTCACGAGCGATTTCTCGAAACTGATGAGCACGCTGTGCCGCGCCAGTTCACGCGCCAATGCGGCGAGCGGCAGCGCGGCGACAAGCTTCAACCAATCGCCATCAAATTCACGAGAGGCAACAGCTTGGCTCCCTCCCCCCGGGGGGGAGGGTTGGGGAGAGGGTGCGTGAGCCGCTAGAGCTTCGCGAGGTGCGGCGGTCGCGCCAACACCCTCTCCCTTAATCCCTCCCCCCCGGGGGGAGGGAGACTGAGCAGGCATCGGCGCTTCTCGTTTCGGCTCAGCCCCCGTCGAAGGCGCAAACGCCAAGAGGCGCAAAAACGTCATCATCAACGCCGTCTGCTCATCCGGCGCTAGTCGCAAATCATCGCGGCCGTGTAGGGCGATTTGATAGTAGAGCTGCACCTCTTCTGACGAGAGCGCAGCGGCCGTGCGAACGATATTGGCGTGAAACGGATCATCGGCATCCACACTCGTGGGCACCGCCTGAAACAGCGCGACACGATGCAGCGCGCGAGCAAGCTGCGCTAACGCATCATCAGCCGCCAGCGCTTGATCGAAGCAGCGTTCAACCTCGGCGTTGAGCGCTGCCGCATCACGCGCAACTACCGCATCGAGCACTCGCCACACAAAATCTCGATCCACATTGCCGAGCATCTGCCGAACTTGCTGCTCTTCAACACGGCCATGCCCAAACGCAATGGCCTGATCGGTAATAGAGAGCGCATCGCGCATGGAGCCCTGTGCAGCCTCGCCAATCAATCGAAGCGCAGGCGCATCAAACGGCACGTTTTCAGCAGTCAGCACTTCATGCAATTGCTCAGCCACGCGCTCCGGTGGAAACTGCTTAAGTGCAAATTGCAAACAGCGCGAAAGCACAGTCACCGGAATTTTTTGCGGATCGGTCGTGGCGAGTACAAATTTCACATGCTCGGGCGGCTCTTCGAGCGTTTTGAGCATCGAGTTAAACGCGCTCTTTGAGAGCATGTGAACTTCGTCGATCAGGTAGACCTTGTAGCGACCGGCGGTCGGGGCATAGCGCGCGTTATCGATGATCTCGCGCATGTTGTCGACGCCGGTATTTGACGCGGCATCGAGCTCCAATAAATCAGGGAAACGACCTGCATCAATGTCAACGCAGGTTTGGCAAACGCCACACGGTGTGGGGGTGACGCCCGTTTCGCAATTCAACGTTTTGGCGAGGATTCGAGCGATGGTCGTTTTGCCCACACCACGCGTGCCGGTGAGCAAATACGCCTGATGTAGACGACCCGTTTCGAGCGCATGGGAGAGCGCTTTCACCACGTGCTCCTGCCCCTTCAATTCCGAGAAATTTCGGGGGCGGTATTTACGTGCAAGAGCGAGCGAGGCGGTCAAGGGAAATTCGCGAGAAACGGCATGGCTCCATTGTAGAAGCGAGCGGTGAGCATCGACCGAGGCGTCCATTTGATGGTTTACCGCCAAGATTCGACCGGCTCACCACGAACGAGCGTGGGTGCCCCGCCGCGTGAGACGCCGCGCGTTTCGCTCCGTTCGCCCTGAGCTTGTCGAAGGGTGGGTAGAGCGCCGGCAAGGCTTCGACAAGCTCAGCCCGAACGGATTACGGAGCGAAGACAGTGCGTGAGCACGGCGAGAACCCAGCGACGACGCTATCGCGCCGTATAAACGTAAAAGTGGTGAGCCGTTCCCCCGGCACTGCCTACACCGCTGTGGCTGCTTCCTTCCGGACCTGACCAGGTTCACGACTTGAACATGCGGGGCGACCCACCGAGGTCAATTATAGGCGTTGCGTATACTCATTCACGGTTTTGGCTTTCGGCAGGCGAATGATTGGACTCCGCGCGTTTCTGTTGATGCTGTTGGCGGCCACTCTGGCGTGGCTGCCGTTTCAGCTCAACAAATGGTTAGAAGCGCAAACGGTGGCGAGTATCGCGATTCGCTCGGCCGAACGGGAGGGCGCGCAACCGAAGCTACGCGTTGGCGTGATGGTGCATCCGACGGTGTACTACATTGATCCCAGCGGCGAACGGGCCGGGCTCGAACACGATTTGATTCATGCCTTCGCGACCACACGGAAAAGCGGCGTGGACTGGAAGACCTATTCCGATCCGGATTCGGCACGCCGAGCGCTTCTTAAAGGCGAGCTCGATATCGTTGCTCTGGGTGCGAGCGCGATTGGGCTCTCAGCGACAGAGCTTGCGACCAAAACGCGCTACCACGAGAGCGGTTGGGCGCTCTTGCACACACCGCAAAAATTTCAACCGAAATCGATGGCGGATTTGCAGCCGAAACGAGTCGTGGTGAGTTCGCGTGTTTACACCAACCCCCGATTCGATGAATTCAAACGCAAAAATGCAGGCGTGACATTTACCGTAGATTCTCGAAACGACGACGAATCTTTGATCGCGGCGGTGGGCGACGACGAAGTACCCTACGCCATCGTTGAAGACGACACCTTTAACGCGTCGCGCCACTTTCATTACGACACTCAGCGCGCGTTTAGTGTTCAGCCCGCGATGCCGCGCGTGTGGCTGTTTTCCGTCAACTCCCCACTACTTCGCGACGACGCCGATCAGTTTTTGCAGCGCTTGGTGCGCGAAGGGCAAATGACCCGAGTGTTGGATCGCTATTTCGGTTTTCCGCAATCGCGGCGCGCGGCTGATTTTGAGATTTTTACCGAGCGTGTCGGTACCGTGTTGCCACGCTACCGGCGCTGGTTTCAAGAGGCGCAGGAGCGCTACGGCATTGAGTGGCGACTCTTGGCAGCGCTGGCGTATCAAGAATCACATTGGAACGCTG
>JAAFHR010000168.1 GCA_013298455.1 Betaproteobacteria bacterium
GCGCCAAATAATCTTCGCGCAGCGAAATCAAAATGCGGTAGTCGGCGCGCGAAAAATCGAAGCGCTCGGCGATACTGTCGTCCACATCGAGCTTGGCTTCCAGCGCTTTCGGCGGTCGGTTTTCAACGAGATCGGCTAAGTCTTCGATGAATTCAGCGGCGCGTTTTCGCCCTGCGTCGTCGGCTTGTGCGAGGGTGAAAATCTCTTCGAATTGATCGAAGACTAGGAGCGGAATGATGGGTTTGCCCGCCGCATCCAAGAGCTCGTCGTCACGATGATGCAAAAACTCCCAGAGCGATTCGCCCTCACGCGCCACGCCGGTTTGCGTCCAGGTGCCTTGCGATTCGGTCGCCTTGAAAATCGCTTGCTTGATCTGCTCCGAGGGCGGCACCGCCGCCGTGCCGTAATCAATGCGAACGTAGACCGGGCAATACCCCTCGGGGCGCAAACGCGGCACGATGCCCGCGTTGAGGATTGACGTCTTTCCCAATCCCGATTGACCGAAAAGAATCGTCAAAAGCTTGCGCTGCACGCGGCGCGAGAGCTCGCCGACTTCGTCTTCGCGACCGTAAAAATACGGCCGCGTTTCCTCGGTGAACGAAGCGAGGCCGAGCCACGGGTGTTGGGTGTCGATGCTGGAGGTTTCCACAGCGGATGTCGTATTCATGCGCGACCCCGCAAGAGCGTTTGCAAGCGCTCAACAAACGCCGCTGCGCCTTCGCCACCGGGTAGCTTCGTGAAGTGAGCCGCTTTGAATTTGTCTGGCACTTGCGCGCTTACCTCAACTGTGTCGTCAATCACCACCGGCAGCAAAAACACGGCACCGTCGGCCATGTTTCGCGTGCGATCAATAGCGTAACTCCATTCGCGGCGGAAGTAGGCTTCCAATCGGCGCTCTGTGTTCGCCGAAACAATTGGAATGAAGTAGGCGCAGCGAGCGATGTTCTTCTGAATTTTGCGGTCGTAATCGTCGCCGCTTTCCAGTCGCTCCATGTCAAACCAGACCTTCACGCCCGCTTGATCGAGCTGGGCTTTGAGGCGCTGCACCGCAGGCAAATCCTCGCGCGCGTAGCTAATAAACACGGCGTTGTCCGGCATTTCAACGGCGGGCGGCAAAAAGCGCGCAGGCGCATCGAAGGCGACCACATTGCTGTTCGATTTGCCGTTTCGCGCCGACCAGCGCCGATGCAGTTCGGCCACGAATTCCTCTGCGCCGGTGTACACGCGAGTACGCAAGCTGACCTGCTGCAAAAACGCCATCAAGCGCTCGTCGCTGCCGGAATGATCGTCGGCCAACACTTCGCCCACTTCGCGAGGATCAGAGAGCCGACGGCGCTTGGCCATGCGCAAAAAGAGGCGAACCAACCAGTTGGAAAAATTACTGCCGATCAAGAGCAGGTGATTGTTTTCAAGCTCGTGAAAAAGCTTTTCCGGCGTGAGATGTTCGCTTTGCAGGGCGCAGACAAATTCGAGCGTGTCTTCGTCGGAGATGACGTAAGTGGGCGATGCCGAAACACGACCGAGCAGGTGATACACGGCTGGGCGAGTCATCTGCTCGCGCGGCGAAGAGAGATCGGCGATTCGATTCGGTGCGTAGCTGATGACCTCGGTCGATTGTGCGCCGCCGAAGCGAGCTTCGTTGATCGCTTGTTCGAGAAAGCCATCGAACGTCGTTGTAACAAACAAGTCGAGATCAGTGATTTCAGCGAGCTGCTTCAGCGCGACTGGCGGCGTGAATGTGGCCTCCCGCAAAATAGAGCGCAGGCGCGTGTAGGCTTCCTCACGACGGCCATGCGACGCAGCGTGCCAACAAACAACATCGTTCAAGGAATACGGCTGCGGCAAGCGAGATGTATCGACATTGAGCTTTGCTGCGAGCTTCTCGGCAAGCCAGTCGTAGAGCAGCCTTGGGCCGCCGTCAGTTTCGACCTTTAGGAGCTCCGGCCCCACGATGGGAATGACCCGTTTTTCTTCGATGAAATTGAGAAGATCGTCCCAAGCGTCATCGTCTAAGCGCGACGGCTGAGTATGGAGTGGCAGAACGTTTGACAAAACAGCCCCCGATGGAATGCGCTACGGATGGAGATGAGCGCATTTCGAAATTGTCGCATTCGGGGGGTGGATTGCAAGGTTGACGTTGTTTTGCCCACAGGCGGCCGACAACCCGCTCAGCTCGGCTTCGAAACGTTCGCCCTGAGCTCGTCGAAGGGTTGTTGGCGCACCGCGAGGGGGGACGCGCGCGGGGATTTGAGGGCTATCGTCACGCTCCGAATCACGACACCCTCATCCCCACCCCTTCTCCCGCCTGCGGGAGAAGGGAGCTTTCACTCGCTTACGCCGCCGCAGGCGCACCCATCATCGAACCAATTTTGGCTTGATCTCGCGCCAGCGCTTCGCGTGTTGCACGAACACGGTAGAAGTACGTCACGGCGCTGCTGGTCAGCACGATGAAAAGCGAATACAGCACAGGAATCAAGAGCACCTCTTGCTGCATCGTTCCGGTGAAGGTGAGCGTGACGATCAGCACCGCGAGCGGGCCGTTTTGAATGCCGGTTTCGAGCGAAATCGTACGTGAGCGATTGTTGTCTTGTTTGAGCAAACGAGCGAGCCAATAGCCCAGCAGCATGCCAACGATCCCCAAACCAATCGCGCCGAAGTAAACAAACCACGGCGTGGTCAAAAGCAGCTGATAGTTGCGCGGTACCCACGACAAAATCAAGAACAAAATCACCACCACGCCAAGGAATCCACCCATCAGCTCAACGACGGCGCCGATGTTGGCATTCCATTTGCGAAGCAACATGCCGAGCACCGTGGGCACCAAGAGGATGATGAGCACCTGCGCCACGTTTGCCGCTGGAATTTTGAATTCACCCGTCACACCTGCGAGGTTTGAATAGAACTCAAGGAGCAGCGGCACGGCGAACACCGCGACCAAGGTTGACGCGCTCGTCATCATGATCGAGAGCGCCAGAGCGCCTTTGCTAAAGTAAGTGAAGATATTTGACGTGGTTCCGCCGGGCATGCAGCCCATCAAAATGATCCCCACTGCGAGCGCGGGTGGTAAGCCCAACAGCACAGCGAGCAAATAGCCCAAAAACGGCATCACACCGTATTGGCAAAAAAGTCCGACCAGCACGCCTTTGGGCTTCTTGAACGCGATTAAAAAATCGCGGAAGGTGAGCGAAGCGCCCATGCCAAACATGATGAGCATCATCATCACGCCTAAGAGTTTAGTTTCGAGTTCGGTCAACATAGTTTCTTGCTCCTTTAGCTTCTGTTTCGCAGCAACTAAGCGGCGCGCTTTTTCTGCTCTTCGAGCACTTCTTTACGTAGGTCTTTCCGAAGAATTTTTCCGATGGGTGTCTTCGGAAGTTCATCACGGAAGATGATCTTTGCAGGGAGTTTGTAGCCGGTGAGCACACTGCGGCAATGGGTGGCCAACTCCGCTTCCGTCAAACTTTCATCGCGTTTGACCACGTAGGCGCGCACGGCTTCGCCTGTTTTCGCATCGGGTACACCAATGACTGCCGCTTCCATCACCTTATCGTGCTTACTGAGCGCATCCTCAACTTCATTGGGATACACATTGAAACCAGAGACGATGATCAGATCCTTTTTGCGATCCACAATTTTGAACATGTGATCGCTATCCATCACTGCCACATCGCCCGTGTACAGCCAGCCGTCTTTGATCGTACGGGCGGATTCTTCCGCCTGATTCCAATAACCTTGCATTACCTGCGGACCGCGGACAATCAATTCGCCAGGCTCGCCCTGCGCCACGGGATGCCCCGCGTCGTCAACTAAACGAACCGCTGTGTCGGGCGCGGGAATGCCGATGCAATCTGTTTTACGAATGCCCACAAGCGGTTGAAAACACACCATCGGCGAGGATTCGGTTAGGCCATAGCCCTCGGCGAGCGGCGCTCCGGTGACTGCTTCCCAGCGCTTCACCACCGCGCCGTGCATGGCCGCGCCGCCACCAATGGCTGCCTTGAGATGTTTGGGCGGAAAAGCGATGAACCACTCTTCGTTGAGGAGTGCGTTAAACAATGTGTTGACGCCCGAGACCCAAGTGACCTTGTAATTCTCAAAGGCGCGTTGCAAGTTTTGAATCGGGCGAGGTGAGGGAATCAATAAATTTCGAGCGCCGACGCGATAGAACGACAGCAGGTTCGCGGTGAACGCGAAGATGTGATAAAGCGGCAGCGCAGTCAGCACCGTCTCTTTACCGTCTTCGATTTTTGAGCGTCCGAGTGCAAGGATTTGTTCGATATTCCAGAGCAAATTGCCGTGCGAGAGCATCGCGCCTTTCGACACACCTGTGGTGCCACCGGTGTATTGCAACAGCGCCAAATCACTCATGCCGAGTTTCTTGTAGTAATTAGCTACGTCAACACGAAGATCACGTTTGGCTTGCGCGCCTTTATCGAGCGCGTCGTTGATCACCACGTGCTCAAGTGATGTACTTGGAATCGCTTTGTTCCAATACTTCTGGATGCCCTTAATGATGTGGCGCACCACAGGCGGGAAGAACGATGAAACCGTGCACATGATTACATGCTTCACGCCAGTTTCTCGCTGAATCGCTTGCACTTTGTCGGCAAACATATCAATCACGACCAAGGCTTCGGCGCCAGAGTCGTTGAACTGATGCTTCATTTCAGTTTCGGTGTAGAGCGGATTGGTGTTGACCAACACACAACCGGCTTTGAGAATGCCGAACACAGCAATCGGCGTGCTTAAGCAATTCGGGAGCTGCACCGCTACTCGCGCACCGGCCCGAAGCCCGATCACTTCGCGTAAGTACACCGCGAAGTTGTCGCTCATCTCGTCGACCTGCTTGTACGTCAGGTTGCCGTACATCCCATTGGACGTGACGCAGGTAAACGCCGTGTTTTGGGCAAACGCTTTGCCAGCGGCTTCAATCATCGCAGGCAGATTTTGCACCGAGGGCGCCGCCAACTTGCCAGCCGCCGCCGCGCCGTAATGGCGACTCCAGGGCGCTAAATCGTAAACAGCTTCATGTTTCATCGCGAGCTCCCCTTTGATCAATCCAAGCGAATTGATACGCATAGTCAGAAAGTGATGACTGTAAGCAGCGCGGTGTCGGGCGCGCTTAGGGATAGTCCGCGACCAAGGGAAAGCCTGAGCCAAACTCGTGTAGCTGCGAGCGCCGGGCCGTCCGATCCGTGCGGAAATTGCAACCGCAGACCGTCACACAGTAGTAACCCGCATTACACATTCCCGTCATCTGAGCGGCAGAGACTCGTGCTTCGCGTTAAATCAAAAGAGCCATTCCATGAAGCCCACCCTGCCCCGCACCGAGATCTCTGACTCATCGAAGCTCGATCCAAACAGTGAAACCGACACCTCGCACGGAACCCATTCGATCATGGCCCAAGGTCGCAGAGAGTTTGTCCGGAACGTTGCTCTGGGCGCGGCCGCGTTTTCAGCCGTCGGTTTGGCGGGTTGCGGCAGCAGCGATGATCCGCCAACGCCGTCGGAATTTAAGTTTGGCGTAGCAAGCGGCGATCCACTGAATGATCGAGTGATTCTCTGGACGCATGCAAAGATCGCAGGCAGTCTTGCTCCGGTTAAATTGACATGGCAAATCGCTTCAGACACGGCTTTCACGACGCCACTGAAAACTGGCAACGTTGAGGCAAACGAGGCCTCTGGATTCACGGCGAAAGTAGATGCAACAGGGCTGACCGCCGGACAGACGTACTTCTACCGATTTGTCGATAGCGCCAATGTGGTGTCGCCTATCGGCACCACGCGAACGCTGCCCGCGTCGGGCGTTGCATCGCTCAAGTTCGCGGTGTTTTCTTGCTCGCTCTACTCTGAGGGCTTTTTTAATGCGTACGACGCCGCGAGCAAATCCGACGCGCAGTACGCGCTTCACCTAGGCGACTACATCTACGAATACGGTGCAGACCCTGCGCAGTTTGGTAACGGCAGCGCGGCGGCGCTCGGTCGTGTGGCTGTGCCCGCGACCGATATTGTGAGTCTGGCCGACTACCGAGCCCGCTACGCACAGTACCGATCGGATCCGAATTTACAAGCGGTCCACGCGAAGATGCCGTGGATCACCGTGTGGGACGATCACGAATTCACCAACAACGCTTATGTAGGTGGCGCTGAAAATCACAACACCGCAAAGCAAGGTGACTGGACCACTCGCAAAAACATCGCCGCGAGGGTTTATCACGAATGGATGCCGATTCGTACTCCCGATCCCAGTAACCTACTCAAAATCTATCGCCGCTTCGACTTTGGCAATCTCTTCACACTGCACATGATCGACACCCGGATCGAGGGCCGTGATCAGCAGTACGACAACTTTGGCGACGCAGACGGTGGCATCGGTCGCTACATCGCAGGGCTCACGCCCAACGCCAGCGGCGTTCGTCCCGATGCATCACGCAGGATGATGAGCGCGGAGCAACAGAGCTGGCTCACGAGCGGCATGTCAGGATCAAGCGCCACGTGGCAAGTGGTAGGTAACCAAGACATCATGGCGCGGATGTGGATTCCAGCGTCGGTATTGCAAGCGCAAGCTGCAGCCGCCACGAACCCAAGCGCAGTTCAAAAAGCCATCGGCGACTACTTGGCAGCCAAGGCGACACGCGCCGCAGCGGGTGCCGCTGCGCTCACGCCCACTCAAACGGCACTCCTTAATCCCGCAGTCAATCCACGTCTACCGTACAACCTAGACTCATGGGACGGCTACCCGAGCAATCGCGAAGCCATTCTGCAAACGGTCAAAGCGCAAAACAAAAAGCTCGTCGTGCTTTCAGGCGACTCGCACAACGGTTGGTTCGCCAACTTAACAACGCTCGCAGGCGAGAAAGTGGGCGTTGAATTTGCTGGGTCGTCGGTCACCTCCCCCGGTTTTGAGAGCGTAGGATTAGGCGCCCTAGGCAGCTCGCTCGATGGCAGCGTGCTCAGCGCACAACTCGGAAGCGCCGCGGTAGGTGCGGGGCTCGGACTCATTGATGATCTGAACTATTCAGACACCAGCCGCCGCGGCTATTTGCTGATGACGGTGACCAGCGCAGCGGTGAAGGGCGAATATGTCTACGTCAGCACAATCAAATCGACGACTTACACC
>JAAFHR010000169.1 GCA_013298455.1 Betaproteobacteria bacterium
GGCGTGTCGTCGAAATTTCCCAGCGCAGTACTCCAAGTGAGTTCCGGGTTTGCCGTGCCGTAGCGCGTACCGTCGAGATTCCATACCGCGCCCATCAAAGTGATTTTGTTTTGGCCGCTGTTATCGAAATCCGCGACCAGCGCGCCCACTTCCATTCCGCAACACTCGTTACCTTTTGCGGCGTAGATGATGTTTGAGACGGCGGGCAGCCCAGCGTCAGCAATCAGTCGCTGTGTGATGGCGCCCGTCTCACCGTTGAGAATGATCGCGCCCACGCAGCTGTAGTAGTGCGACGGAGCATTGGCGTCGGCTTTCCAGTTTCCGTCTGGAACGGCTTTCACGATGTCTTCACAAGCGGCTCGCCGAGCAATCACGTTGCCGACGCCGTCTTGGGCCAACGCCACAGCGCTGAACGCCGATACACCCAGAACGATGCTGGGCTTTTCGCCAGCGCGCAGCCGCGCAATGGTGAGTGGTTGCCCGAACTCGGCAAGTTGGACTGTGTCGAGCCCGGCCACACCTGCCGCGTTGACACTCTCGCTACGCCACTTCAATGCGCCCGTGCGGCCGTTAAACGCCAGCACACGATTCATTGGTGTGTTTTGTGCTGCACAATGCCCAACCGTCACCACATCGGGGATGCCGTCGTCGTCAATGTCGGCCACAGCAATCTTAAAGGCCTTGTTTGCGACTGCTGGCCAACAGCCATCGGCGCTGCCATCGGTTTGCCAAAGGAATCGATTATTTTTGATGTCGAACGCGTTGATTTGTCCGCGCAAACCGGCGTTGCTGGTGCCCATGAAAATCAGGTCGGCGTGGCCGTCGCCGTTTAGGTCTGCGAGGTGCCAGTTGAAGATGCCCGAGTTCGGGTAGATGTCGAGCTGTTTCACCAGTTCAGGGTTGAAGGAATTGGCTGCGGGTGAAGCGGGCGCGGTGTAGCTGAAGCTGCCGTCGGCGTTGAAGCTGCTCAGAGTTCCTTTGCTTGGATCGCTTTGCTTTGCCGCTGTGAGGGCGAGCCCCGCCGGATCAACGTCATTGGCAAGCACCCCCTGTGCGGCGTTCACCGAAAGCGTTTGCCCCACCTGTACTCGGTAAGCATCGTTTGCGGCCACTGGTGGCGCGCTTGGCGGCACGGCCACATTGAACCTTGCTACATCGACGTTGCCCGCACTATCGGTCACCTTGATCGTTACCGGATTGATCGACACCGTGCTGCCTGCCGTCCACGTGAGCGCGCCCGCCGCGCTTACGTTCATTCCATTGGGGCCGCTGACCAAGCTGTAGGTGAGCGTGTCGCCCGCGTCGGGATCAATCGCAGAGAGTGAGCGAGTGAAGTTACCACCCGCTGCAACGCCGCCATCGACCTTCGATGGGTTCGTAAACTTTGGCGCTTGATTGGCATCAATCACGGTGATGTTGAAACCGCGCTGCGATGTCAGCGGTGTCGGCGCGGTGTTGTCGGCCACACGAACGTTCACAGGATGCGCGCCTACTTGTGACTTCGTTGGCGTGAAGCTAAATTGCGTGTTGCCAGCGCCGCTCAGCGCCGCGCCGGTGGGAGAAGTGAGCAAGCTGTAGCTCAACGTTTGTGCGAAGTTGGGATCATTCGCTGCGAGCGTGAAACGTAGTGTGTCGCCCACCTTCACCGTTTTGTCAGGAATGTTGGCGATCACGGCTGCCGCGTTGGCGGCGTTGTTGAGTGTCACGGCCACATCACGTGTCGTTGAGAGTGCGCCGTCGCTCACGATCAACCGAAGCACATAGTTGCCCGCACCACCGAAAGTGAACGTTGCTGTCGTGTCTTTCGTGTTGGTTGAACTCAATCCAACGGCTATGGGGATATTCGCACCATCAACGGGACCCGAAACGCGGCTCCAGCTGTAAGTGAGCGCGGCGGGCGGATTGGGTAATCCGTCATCAGAGACGGTGGGGACAAGGCTCAACGTATTGGTCGGCAGCGTGAGCGTGTAGCTCGGCGCGAGCCCCGAAATCACGGGTGCGGCGTTAACCGCTGCGACCGCATCAGCGCGAATATCGGCATCGATCCGCACAAAAATTTGCGTGCCATTTCGTTGGTAGTACACGCCCGCCACATCGGCGTTGGGCGGCGCATCGGCCGATGCGTCAACCAGCGCTGGCGCGATGCCCGTCCAGCTCACATTGAAGCCGTTGACGATGATCGCGTACGAAGCACCGACACCACTGAGCGCAGCGGCGCAAACGGTAACAACGATCACATTGAGCCCATAGTGCCGCCGCCGCGCCACCAGATAGCCAGCGATAGAGAGCGCGAAGACAATCATCAAGCCGCGCGAGATCGGCACGGGAACGGCCGTAGAGGTTTCGTTGGGTATGGTGGCGCGTGCGGCGATCACAAATTCATTCGTGACATCGCGCTCACCTGCGGCGTTGGTTGAGGTGACAAACGCGCGAGCGGCGCTGCTCTCTAACGCACCTTGATCCAACCACAGATTGAGCGCGCTGAGCCCCACGCTCGCACCGGCTTCAAGCGCGATGGGTCCAGCATCGTAAACAGTAGGTGCCGCAAACGCGCCGCTCACGCAACGCTCGGATTCGAGGCGCGTAATTCGTGGCGGCGTCGCTCCGGTGTCAACCACCGCGCTGTAACTGGTTTCAATGCCGTTTCGTATGCCCGAGATCGTGGTGACTGCGCAGCCCGTAGCGACGTTGCTATCGCTGCCAACGTGCAGCGTGAAGCGCTGGTTTGCGGCGTGAGCCGTGGCGCTGCTAATGAGCCCAGTGAGCACAAGGACAAAGGACACGAACCATGCTTTAACCCCATGGTTTCCCTGCGTCAGTCCGGTCGGTTTGAATGGTTGCTTCATCGTGACACCCTTGCTTGCGATTGAATAGTTGGGCTGCGTTCGCGGTGCGGTTGGCACTGCTCGGGCGAGGACCCTCACTTCACTTATGCGCGCTGCCACCACGAATCACCTCATCAAGCGCGAGAGATCGTTGAAAAAGTCAAAGACGAAACAACTTACTTATCCTAACCCATAAAAATTGTGGCTTTTTGAAGGTTTAAATAATTAGTTGAATTCAATAAGAAGCTCATCTATCCCCAAACAAATAATGCAATGAACAAATAAGGCATACGCACTTGGTTCGTACACACCAACCGCCCCAAACAGCACACATAAATTGTGACGACCGCGACCTTCCGCGCAACCGAAACGGCGAACATATTCGCTGCGATGCTGCGGTTGACCCGCAAGTTTGATGACAACGTGCGCGCTCAAAATCACGCTGCGAGCGACAGGCTTGGTGTGTCAGCGGAGGGACGCGACGTTGAAAATCCGAACGAATGCGAGCCGCTGTGGGTTGCTTGGTTTCGCCACACTGCAATGGCTTCGGTGCAACGCGGTGGCGCAAATTGAGCTTCTATGCCGTCTCTACCTACGATCCCTTTTATTGATGCAACCCAATCCGTCCCCTTTATGAATCAGACTCATACCTACGTAGTCCCCAAGCTTCTTCTCGGCGTCGTTGTGACCGCGCTGTTTGCGACCGCCTTCGCGAGTGATGCCGCCGCCCAGACCTGCCGAAATCGAGGTGCACTCGACACCCTCTACTGCGACGAGAACAATGATCTGGTTGCTGATCCGGTGCCAGGTGGCGGTGCAGCGCCCAATCGATTGGTCATTGGCTTCGGGGCGGTGGAGGATCCTGACGTCTACGAGCGCACGTATCGGCCCTTTGTGGATTATTTGTCGACGTGCACCAAAACGCCGACCACTCTGTTTCCGTCCACCAGCGAACCGCGTGTCATCCAAGCGATGCGCGAAGGGCGCATTCAAGTTGCGCAATTTGCCACGGGCGCTGTGATGTTTGCGGTCAATCAAGCGGGTGCAGTCCCGTTTGCCGCCAAGGGACGCAGCGCCACTGGGAAGTTTGATGCTTACCACCTGATGCTTATCGTCGCTGCCCAATCGGACATCACCCGAATGGCGCAGCTTCGAGGCAAAACGGTTGCTCACACCACAGCGACGTCCAACTCGGGAAATCTAGCGCCGCGCGCTCTGTTTCCCGCGCTCGGATTGCGTCCGGAGATTGATTACAAGGTGGAGTTTTCTGGCAAACACGACAAGTCGATTGTTGGCGTAAAAAACGGTTTTTACGCGGGCGCCGCTGTCGCTTCGGATGTGTTCAATCGCATGGTGGATCGCGGCGAAGTGCGAAGTGAAGACTTCCGAGTCCTGTGGCGATCGGAGAATTTCCCCGCCGATGCGTTCGTCCATCACCACAGCCTGCCCAAAACGTTCGCGGATCGACTCAAAAAGTGTTTCTTTGATTATGAGTACAACGACGCGATGAAAAAGCAGCTCGAAGGCAATGATCGCTTTTTTGCTGTCGACTACAAACGCGATTGGGCAGTCGTTAGACAAGTCGCCACGACGGCAGGACAAAAGTTTGACCGTGCGAGCTATGAAGCGCTCTTAAAAAACGCTAAAGCGAAGTGATTGCGCCAAACTAGTCGCGACGTAGGGTGCAACCATCACCCATGCCGTCGCGCCAAACGCGCACCGCGCTTAAATTTTTGAACTGCGGCGCGACAGCCGACCAGATGAACGTGCACAGATTCTCGAGTGTGGGTGCGCCGAGCTGGGCAACTTCGTCGAGGTAGTGATGGTCGAGCTGATCGCGCACGACTTGCAGCGCAGCTCTGAGCTCACCGAGATCGCTCACCATGCCCGTTGCGGCGTCCGGCGTGCCGCTCAACGTAACTTCGCAGTGATAAGTGTGGCCGTGAATGCGCCGTGAGCCCTCCGCTTCGATGGTTCGTTTCAGCGTGTGTGCAGCATCGAAAAAGAAGCGCTGTGAAATCTCATGTCGCATCAACGAATGCCAATCACTTTGTGGGTTTGAACGGAGAGCCGCCACTGCGGGTGCTGCATGCACCAGTCAATCGCGTACTGCGTGTTTTTGATTCGGTCGGGGCCGTCCATCGCTTGCACGAAATGATGTTTGAAATCGAGCGCGGCGAGTGCATGCATATCAAGCGGTTGCGGCACGACGACCTTGAGCTCGTGCCCAGATCTCTGCACGAAATCTGCGCCCGCTTTCGGGCTCACGCAGAGCCAATCAATGCCCTCGGGCGCGATGATCGTGCCGTTGGTTTCTACGGCGATTTCAAAGCCGCGCTCGTGCAATGCTTCGATCAACGCATCATCGAGTTGCAACAGGGGTTCGCCGCCGGTGCAAACGACCAGTGGCGTGCCTTTCGCGAGGCTTGACCACTGCGCTGCGATCACATCGGCGAGCGCCGCTGCGGTCGTAAATTTTCCGCCCAACGTACCATCCGTGCCCACGAAATCAGTGTCACAAAATTTGCAAGTTGCGGCGTCGCGATCACGCTCCAAGCCGCTCCACAAATTGCATCCCGCGAAGCGGCAAAACACGGCGGGGCGTCCGGCGTTGGCGCCTTCGCCCTGCAAGGTGTAGAAAATTTCTTTGACAGCGTAGGTCATGCTTCAGCCTTGCCCACCGAGCGCCACGCCTCGAAACCCGCTTTTCGGAGCGCACACGCCGGGCACTCGCCACAACCGTAACCCCATGCGTGAAGCGCATCGCGCACACCGTGATAGCAAGTGTGAGTGAGTTCGATCACGAGCTGCGTTAGCGCATCACCGCCTAATGATTGCGCCATCGCCCAGGTTCGCGCTTTAGTGAGCCACATCAGCGGCGTCTCGATGGTCATTTTGGTGTCGAGCCCGAGCGAGAGCGAAAGTTGCGTGGCTTTGAGCGTGTTGTCGCGGCAATCCGGGTAGCCTGAAAAATCGGTCTCGCACATGCCGCCGACCAACACATCGAGCCCGCGTCGGTACGCCACCGCCGCCGCGAAATTGAAAAAAAGCAAATTGCGACCCGGCACGAAAGTGTTTGGCAATCCGTTTTTTTCGTACGCAATCGCAACATCTCGGGTGAGCGATGTTTCGCTAATCTGACCCAGCACCGAGAGATCAATCACATGATCGTCGCCAAGGCGCTGAGCCCACTTTGGAAACTGCGCACGAAGCGCTTTGATCGTTTCGAGCCGAACCTCAAGTTCAACACGATGTCGTTGCCCATAATCGAAGCCAATCGTTTCAACCCGCTCAAAGCGATCCAGCGCCCAAGCCAAACACACGGCCGAATCCTGTCCGCCAGAAAAAAGTACAAGGGCGCGCTGCGTCATGGTCTGTTGTGACCGATCAATTAATGTGGCGAACCCATGATTTTATCGCCTAGAACGGCTTCACGACTACGAGGAAAACAATCGCAAACAACGCGAATACGGGCAGCTCGTTGATCGCTCTAAAGTACGTTTCCGATTTGCGATTTTGATTGTTTTTGAAGGATCGTAGGTAGCTGAAACAGAGCCCGTGAAACACAACGAGTGCGAGCACAAACAAGAGCTTCCACATCATCCATTTGCCCGTGATGCCGTAGCCGAGCCACAGGTAGAGCCCGCTGGCAATCGTGAGCACTGCGCCGGGTGTCATGATGCCCCAGAAGAGTTTGCGCTCCATGATTTTGAAGCGTGCGTCGCCGCGTTCATCGCCTTCGTTGAGGGCTTGCACGTGATACACAAATAGTCGCGGCAAATAGAAAATCGCCGCCATCCACGTGACCATAAAAATGATGTGCAGGGATTTGATCCAAAGCATCGCTTAGCGCCCCTGCAACAGATCAAGACAGTTGCGCTGCACGAGCGCTTTGAGCTCAATCAAACGACCGTGAAAATAGTGCCCCGTATCGGGAAACACCACGATGGGTAGCGCTTGTGGGCGCGCCCAATTCATCACATCGGCGAGCGCAACGACATCATCGGTTTCGCCATGCACGACGAGCGTGTCTTTCGGCACAACCGGCAGAGCGAAGCGCCCAACAGCGGGGCCGATCAGCACCAATTTGTTGGGTTGTGAGCGCTCCAATAATCGTGCTTGAACGTAGCAACCAAACGAAAATCCGGCCGCAATGAGCGGCGTATTGGGCGGCACTAGCGACCGTGCATGCGCGAGCGCAGCGGCGGCGTCTTCGGTTTCACCGAT